>NZ_CP054059.1:900000-1129696 GCF_021057185.1 Candidatus Absconditicoccus praedator | reverse complement strand
AAGATTATATAGCGTTGTTAAAAATAATGTGTATACAAAATACTATTTATTTGATAACAAACTATGTAATGAATATACATAAAAATACAAGACTAACACCACTCCAGAGAAAAGAGGTCTGGGAATACTATAAAAGATGAATGAAGCCTAAGGATTTACATATTAAGTTCAATGTATCATTGCCTACCATATACAAGATAATAAAGAGAGCAAGAACTCAAGAGTTTTTACCAAGAAATTCTATCAATAATAGATTTAGAAACATTAGGCGATGATTACTTAGATTAGCTAAAATAGAATCTAAGATAATAGAAAAGAAAAACAAAGAAGCTAGAAGATACAATAAAAACTACCCTTGAGAAATGATGCATTTTGACACAAAAAAACTACCTCTTATAAGATGAGCAGCAAACAAAAAGTCTGAATACTTATTTGTATGAATAGACGACTATTCTAGAGAACTTTATGTAGCTATAATGCAAGATAAGACACAAGTATCTTCGTCTATGTTTCTTAGACAGGTAATAGATGAATGTCCTTACACTATTGAGTGTGTGTACTCAGATAATTGAGTTGAGTACAAATGAAATGATAAACATGAATTTGTTAAAGAGTGTGTAAAAAGCTGAATAAAGCAAAAATTTACAAAAGTTAGAACACCAAGAACAAATTGAAAAGCAGAGAGGGTTATAAGAACATTAATCGATATGTGGCACAGTAAGGAAGTTTTTAAGTCATCAGAACATAGAAAAATGTCTTTAAAAAGATTTGTAAATCGATATAACACTGTAAAGCCACATAAATGACTAGATAATAAAACTCCTTATGAAGTTATTGAAAAGTTCTATTACTGATAATTTTTTAACAACGCTACCTTTTCTTACAACTTACCCTATCTATATATATTTAAAAGTAATCTTGAGTTATGAATACCATCAACAAACAATTCACTAGAAGCAATAAATTCACATTTAAAGACAAAACTATCAATTCATAGATGATTAAAAGAATATAGAAAAGATAAATTTATCAGTTATTACCTATATTTTTCTTAGATTCTATCAACACATTTTGCAATTAAAAATCTATCAACACAAATTTGCAATTAGAATATCAATACATTTTGTCCATTATGCCAAAAATTATATCAATTTTATTTTTCATAGCCCAACCTTCCTGTAGTATGACCTATGATTTAGCTATGATTTCTACTTTTTTAATTTTTTGTTGCATTTTTACAAAATATCGTTAATATCCATTTATATTTAAATGAATTCTTACGACATTATGAAATTTTTGGATAAAGTTATAACTTCTGGGAAAACTGTATTTAGTATATCTGATATTCAAAATATAACCAACTATCAAAATAGACATAGTGTAGAAAGTTTTTTGTATAGAGCCCAAAAATCTAATTTGCTTGTCAATCTTCGTAAGGGGATCTGGGCTTTGCCATATTATGATAAATTTGAACTTGCTTGCAAAATGAGAAAAAACTCATATATTTCTATGGAAACTGTCTTGTACAAAGAAGCTTTGATTTTTCAATATTATGAAAATACTATTACTTGTATTTCTGATGATACCCGTACTTATACTGTAGATAATACAGAGTTTAGATACTCCAAGATAAAAAACTCTATTTTGAATAATTCATTGGGAATCAAATCTTATAAAAATTACCGTATAGCCACACCAGAGAGGGCATTGTGTGATATGTTTTACTTAAATCCTCTAACTAGTATAGAAAATCCTAATGCTTTGAACAAAGTAAGACTATCTCAAGTTATGAAATTGTACCCCAAACAAACAATTTTAAATATCAAAAAACAAATATCTGATGTTGGATAAACAAACACATGAAAAATATATGAAAGATATTTTGAAAGTACTCTTTAGCTCAGAAATTTCTGAGAAAATAGCTTTTAAATGATGAACATTGCTGTATTTTTTGTATTGATTGGATAGATTTTCTATAGATATAGATTTGGATTTACTTGATATTGAATATGAATCAAAAGTTACAGACAAAATAGAATATTTTCTTTTGAGTTTGTGAGATATCAAAAGCTTTTTGAAATGAAATACTTTGCATCGCTGGATATTCAGCTATGATGAATTTGCTCCCAATATTAAAATAGAATTGAACAAAAGGATTTGGAAAAATAATGAATATGAAAGAGTAGATTTTTTGTGAAACAGTATGAATGTTATGCAAAAATCAAGTATATTCGCTAATAAGCTGGTTGCCTGCTATGAAAGAACTGAAAATAGAGATTTGTATGATATATATTTCTTCCTCCAAAATAACTATAACTTCAACGGTAAAATAATATCTGAAAGAACTGGACTGAGTAGTCAAGATTTTTTGAAAAATTTGATAGACTCTATTCCCAAAAGATATAATAAATCTCATATATTGCATAAGCTATGAGAAGTAGTAAATCAGAAACAAAAATACTGGATAAAAGAAAATTTGATAAATCAAGTTGTTGAAGACTTAAAAAAATTAGTATAAAGTATTGTTTTTTAGGAAAATTTCGAAGTTTTGAAAAGGACTAACTCCGTGTGATGATTTAGCTATGATTTCCACTTTTTCTGCTTGCAAATTTTTTGAGCTTGAATTTTTGGATAAATGAAAAATATTGCTTCTTGCAAAATAAGTTTTTTTTGTGTTTTTTTATAAAAATTACTTTACATAAAGTTCTTATTTTTCTACTATTTGCAATAAAGTTGCAAAATTATTTAAAAAAATATTTGCATTTTGTAATATTTTTATTAAAATTTATGTAGATTTATATAAATTAAAACTAACCATGCTAGTAGATATTACTATTAAAAATTACCTTTCTTTCAAAGAAGCTACTACTTTCAGTATGCTTGCAGACTGAAAAACTAAAGACTTACCAGAAAATGTTTTCCAACACTGAAAACACAAATTATTGAAAACATCAGTAATTTATTGACCAAATGCCAGCGGGAAATCAAATCTTCTACAAGCAATAAAATTTGCAAGAGATTTGATAGTATATTCTCATAAATACGACCCTAATTTATCTATACCAAACTTTCAACCTTATAAACTTTGTAAAGATACTATAGGAAAGCCATCAGAATTTGAAATAAATTTTTATGTAGAGAATACTTTGTATAATTACTATTTTGCTGTAAATCAAAATGAGATTGTTTCCGAAAAACTTAAAGCTTACAAATCCCAAAAACCATCAACATTGTTTACCAGAGATAGGAAATGAATTTCTATAAAAAATTTCGATGACAATGATAGCGCCAAAAGAGTAAAAGAAAATAATTTAGCTTTATCAGTTTTTGCTGATGAAAACTCAGAAGAGGCAAAGAAAATACATAAATTCTTTACAGATATTCATATAATTTCTGCCAAATTAGATAATCCCGATACACAAGATGTACTATTAAAAGAAGGTGAAAATTTCAAACCTTTTCTATTAAATTTATTGAAAATAGCTGATCCAACTATTAAAGATTATGAATATAAAATTAATGAAAAGGAAGTTGATTTTGATTCTTTACCACAGAATATTAAAAATCAATTTGTACAAGCTCCAAAAAAGGTGTTTCAAACTGAGTTGAATGATAAAATTGTTCGTGATTTGTATGATAAAAACTGAAATGTTGTTTGAGAAGCAAATTTTAAAAGATCAGAAGAATCAGAAGGTACAAAAAGAATTTATCAATGGGCTGGTAGTTTATATAATGTAATGAAACATAATAAAATACTATTTGTTGATGAACTTGAAGATAGTTTGCATCCAATGCTTGTAGAAAATATGATTAGAAGTTTGCATCAAAAAACAGATACTACTTTTCAATTAGTATTTAATACACACAATAGTTATCTTCTTAGTCTAAAAGACTTATTTAGAAAAGATCAGATATGGTTTACAGAAAAAGATAAATATGGTGTTAGTGATTTGTACTCATTGTTAGAATTTAAAACCAATCAGTGAATAAGAAAAGATACAGATATAGAAACAAACTATTTGAAAGGTAGATTTGGTGCTATTCCTTTTATTGATGAAATATTTAAAAGTTAATTTTTGAATATGGTAAAGTCTCGTAAAAGAGCAAAAAGGAATCAAAGAAAAAATATTTATATTGTCTGTGCTTGAGATACTGAAGTTTATTATTTTAAATGAATGAGAAATTCTTTCAAATCTCCGAACTTAAGGCCGCCTATAAAAAAACCAGTTTTTTCTTATAATTTTATTCACAAAATAGATTCTGTTCTTTGGGAAGAAGACATAATGAAAAAGGAAAATTTACAAAAAACAAAGGAACAGAAAGAAGAAATCAGATTAACTGCCGTAAAAATGGTCAAAAAAAGGTTGATTAAAAAAGACTGAAGTTTCTAAAATTTTAGATATAAGTTATACTGCTTTAATAAATTGGTGTAGAATTTATGAAAAAAAAGGTAAGAAAGGATTAAAAGCTAGTTCTAAAAAATGATGAAGACCAAAACAAAAGGATAATAATCTAACAAACAAAGAAAAAAAAAATTTTGAAAAAATTTTACTTCAGGAGCCAAGAAATGCTTATAAAGTTTCAAAAAAATTAAAAAATTATCCATTAGACTTTTGATTGCGAACTTTAAAATTAATGCAGGAAGTAATAAAAAAAGTATTCTGAAAAAATCTAAAAGAATGGAAGGTAAGAGAAATAGCAATAGAAATGTGATTTACTAATCAACAACCAATATTTAAAGCATATCAGCAAAATCCAGAAGCAGTAGAAAAACGAGAAAAAGAAACACTGCCACAAATAAAAGAAGAAGCAAAAAGAGAGTGAAGAGAAATATATTATTGAGATGAAGCCTGATTTAAATCATCAAATCATAAGTGAAAAACACGAGGAAAGAAAGGAGAGACACCTGTGGTAACATCAACATGAGCAAGATTTGGAGTGAACTGAATATCAGTAGTAAGCCCAAAGTGAGAAATGAGATTTATGATATATGAATGAAGCTTTAATAGTAATAAATTTATAGAATTTTTAAAGAGGTTCCATGAAGATAGGAAGAAAAAAACGCTTATATTAGATGGTCATCCAATACACAAGACAAAGAAAGTAAATGAATACTTAAATTCTATAAATAATGAAATAAAAATATATTTTATTCCATGATATAGTCCAGAATTAAATCCAGATGAGCAAGTATGGAATCAAGTTCATAGTGACCTTAAAGGGCAAGTAGTAAGATGAAATAAACATTTAATGGAAAAAATTAGAAAATCATTATATAGATTACAGAAACAGAAATATAAGGTCATGACTTTTTTTAATCATCCTGATATTAGACGAAACTTATCCTAGTTTTCAAACTATCAGTAATTATCAAATAATTAAAATTAGAAGAAGATCATCAAAACATCGCAACATGGAAAATGATATTATTAAATCTTGTTTTATAGAGGCAATAGCTCAAAATACATAAGAATTGAATTCTTCTTTACTATTATGTAAGATATAAAAAACAGGCAAAGAGTTATTTAAAACCCTTTTACCTGTTTTCTATTAATCAACACATAAAATTTAGTTTTGATGTACACAACGTACATTTTCCTGAGATTGTTTATAACTTCTAGTATTCCAAAAACCTTGACTACCATCTCCATAAGTTCTTGAGTTGAATGTTCCTGATTCTGTAGATGTCCAATAATTTTCATCTTTTAATCATATTTCTTTACCGCTATCTACTATAGTTCTCATTTCCTCAAATGAAGGTAAATACCAGTTATCATAAACTGTTCAATTTGATTCTATCTCCAAATTCTCACAATAATCTGCTGCTATATAATCTGGACCACTTCCTCCTCTAAATGCTGAACAATTTCATACAATATTCATAGTATTGGATTTTCCATCCTCTAAATCATTTGCTTGTAGATTGTTACCTCTACACCCCCATTCTCTTGTTACATCTTCTATATTATCAAAACTTTCTGGATTATATGTTAATAAATTATAATCTCCATATTCATATTCAAATATTTGAAATACAGATTTTTTTTCTAACTCAAATTCTACTGTTTTATTATCTGATGTGACTTCAAAACTTCATTCATAGTCTTCATATCATGATTTACTTGCAATAAAGTCAAATTCTCATTTTGCCAAATCAACTTCTATTTGTCAATCTTGGTCTGTTTCTAGTTCACTATATTTCAGATTTATCTGTACTCATTCAGTTTGATTAATCTCTTGAAGTTGTACATTATATTTTTCTCAGTAGTGTCTATGTACACAACGTACATTTTCCTGAGATTGTTTATAACTTCTAGTATTCCAAAAACCTTGACTACCATCTCCATAAGTTCTTGAGTTGAATGTTCCTGATTCTGTAGATGTCCAATAATTTTCATCTTTTAATCATATTTCTTTACCGCTATCTACTATAGTTCTCATTTCCTCAAATGAAGGTAAATACCAGTTATCATAAACTGTTCAATTTGATTCTATCTCCAAATTCTCACAATAATCTGCTGCTATATAATCTGGACCACTTCCTCCTCTAAATGCTGAACAATTTCATACAATATTCATAGTATTGGATTTTCCATCCTCTAAATCATTTGCTTGTAGATTGTTACCTCTACACCCCCATTCTCTTGTTACATCTTCTATATTATCAAAACTTTCTGGATTATATGTTAATAAATTATAATCTCCATATTCATATTCTAGAGTAGCCAAATCACCACTTTCACTTTCTACTACTGTTAATTCATCTGTTTCTACTGTTTCTCACGATGGTATATGTGTTACAGTTATAGTTCTTCAGTTATCATCCAATCATAATTCCTCTCCATGTTCTGGATCATTATCCAAATCTTCATTATCGTAATTTACTATCATTGTCTCTCATGTTTCCCAAGTTAGTTCTATTTTCATATTACTTAAATCCAATTCTTCTCATTCTATATATTCTAACTCTGGTTCTGTTGTTATTTCTATACTTTCTACACTGTCTTCTTTCACTGTTAATTCATCTGTTTCTACTGTTTCTCACGATGGTATATGTGTTACAGTTATAGTTCTTCAGTTATCATCCAATCATAATTCCTCTCCATGTTCTGGATCATTATCCAAATCTTCATTATCGTAACTTACTATCATTGTCTCTCATGTTGTTTCAGTTGAATAAGCTCAGTATGTTGGTTGAGATCTATAATTTCAACCTGCATCTATATCAAAATCAGGTAAATCAAAATCTATGCCATAATCTATCTCTTGTTTATCCAAAGAATCATCAATTGGTCTTAAATTAAGTCAGCTAATATCTCCTGCATTTGGATCTTCCAAATACTCATCTGCTTCATCATAATCAGCAGAAAAATTATTTTCTTCTACCACATTTCCATGAAGACTATATGGGTTGTCTGCAAAAACTGCATTACCTTTCACTAATTGTTCGTAATCAGTATTTACATCGTTAATATCTATAGCTGTACTATCAGTAAAAAAAGTATTCCTAAATACATGAAGATCTTTTGGATTATTATTGTGATCTGTTACAAATATTCATCATCCATTATTATTTGCAAATATATTATTATAAAATGCTGCTGTAGAATCTGTTTGTACATTTCTATGTCCTGACTCGTTTTCATAAAAAGTATTTCCATATACTAAATATCTATCTTCACTACCTTCTCAATCTTCTGGGAAATGACCCAATAAAAGATTTGGTCTATAACTACCTTGACCTGCATATTTGAAAGTATTGTTTCTTACTATAGTTTGGTGTGGACCTTCTGGCATATCGTAATCAAAATCTCTGTGATTTTGATGCTTTACTTGAACATTATATCCGTTCGTATCTTTGAAGACACTATCTTCTATAATTCATCCTATAAAAGCTCAGTCTTCTCATGATGCACAACCAAAATACATACCTGTACTTGCTCCATCAACTTCCACATTCCTAATTATCCAGCCTACTGCTACTGCATCATTTGAAGTATCAATTGCTGTTTGACCATGAGAATCATAATCATGGATATAAAGATTTTCCAAAGTAATATTAGAAGTATAAGAATCATTTCTTGCTCTAATTCCCATACCCACATCGTTTGTAGAACCATCTAATCTTAGATTACGAATTACAAGATTATGAGAGTTACCAAATTCTATGGTATTAGCTCGTCCTCGACTTTCAAAAACAGCCTCTCATCAATCTTCTGGACCAGAAATTACTATAGGTTCCTCTTTAGTTCCACTAAGATCATCTGGATAAAGACCATCGGTATAGGTTCATTCTTCTAATGCCAACCAATCACCAGGTTCCAAATCATCTGTTTTATCTCTATAGTTTGATGGATCAGCTTCTATTACATTAAATTCATCTTTGTCTACTCCTCCATCATCCCATCAGTTATAATCATAAGAATTTTCTATAGCATTTTTGTATTCTTTATAATTTCATATAGTAGTTGTTTCTCATGAATCAAATGTTAGTTTTATTTTCATATCACTTAAATCTAACTCATCTCATTTTACATATTCTGTTTTTGGTTGAGTTGTTATCTCTATACTTTCTACATCTTTATCTCCATCTTCTTCTTCAAATACTACATTTTCTATCTTGCTCTTGCCTCATTTTTCTCAATCAATTTTCTCTTGATACAAAGCAAAATTATACTCTCATCTTTCAATACTATCCAAACTTATTCAAGTATTGGTAGTTGATTTGTTTATATTTTCTCATTCATCTGAAGACCCAGAAAGTACATAACCGCTCAAAACTTCTGGATTCATATCTGACTCATTCCACTCAAAATATACTCCTGTTGAATATGTGCTATCAGTAATTTCTGTTTCTTGGTTATCCTCAAAAAGTTCTAACTCAACATCATTATCATATTCAGTAACAGAAACCAAAGTTCATTTAACATCAGCAATAGATCCCCATATAGTTTCATCACCTACATCAGTATCTACTTGTCTACTTCAGTCTTTGATAGCTTCTATTACTTGTTCATAATCACTATCTGGAGAATAAGCCATAATTAAGGATGCTAATCATGCTACATGAGGTGCTGCCATAGAAGTTCAATTAGCATAAGTATAAGAATTCTCGTCTGCAGCTGAATATACAGAGTAACCCGGAGCAGCTATTTGGACTGTTTTAGTTCCATAGTTTGAAAAATTAGAAAGTCTATCTTCTTCTAATCATCCATCTTCTTCTATTCAAGAAGAAGCTACTGTTATCATATTATCTAATCCTTCTCTTTCTACTCAGCCGCACTCAAAATTAGTTGAAAAACTAGCTGGTACATAAAAGTTATGATCCTGATCTAGATCAGCTGAATTATTTCAAGCAGATGCAATAAAAATTCATCAACTGTCTCAAAAATCTTTTATTGACTCATAATATAATTGATCTTCCCATCATCTAAACTCACACCATCTACTTCCTCCCAAACTAGCATTTAATATATCATATCCTTCTTCTGTAGCATACTCAATTCAAGCTACTATGTCATCAGTAGTACCCCATCACTGATCACTTAAGACTTTCAAAGCAGAAAGTTTTATATTAGGATTAATTCAAACAATATTATTATTCAAATTTGCACCTATTGTTCCTGCTACATGACTTCAATGGAAATGTCTATCAATTGGTTCATCATTATCAACAAAATCTTTTCAATAACCTTCTATCATCTGTCATTCAAACTCATCATGTTCATAATATATACCAGTATCCAATACTCAAACTGTTATTTTTTCTTTACTACCAGCCCCTGAAAAAATCTGAAAACCCTCTTCCCAGTTCATATTTTTGTGTCATCGTAATTTTTCATAATCACCTATATCATCTATAAATCACTGAGTTCCATAAATAAAATTAGGTTGTGCATACTCAATATCTGGATTTTTTTCAAGTTCTTTAATAATCTCTTTTTTTCTAGATTTTATTTCATCTTCATCTTGGGTAGAAAAAGTTTCCATTCCATCAATACTATATTCTATCTTTTCTATATTCATATTGTCTAAAATCCTTTCTTGATTATCAATTTGGTATCAACTAGCCTCAAAAGGATCAGAAGTCGACATTGTAGAATCAGTTCAAGAAACATCTTTGTATTTAATCAGTATCTCTCATTCTACAAAAGACAAATCTGAACTGTTTTCTTTCGCTCAGGAATCCACTGTATTAGCAAAAGATAAATTAAAAGAAATAAAAAATATTAATAAACTTACTATACTATATTTTCCTAATGACTGTAATAGATTACTCATTGGTGTTTATTTAAAATATAAATATATTTTATATATTTGTACAATATATTTTATGAACAAAAATAATAAATTCAAGTACAAATTCTGTAGATTCTAACTCAAAACCGCACAGTTATATTTAGAAAGAAATTCGATGGGAGTTAGAAATCATAATCTTTTTCTTGGTCTATTATTAAGTAAATTTACATAATAATCAAGTTCTTCTTGTGTTATTTTTTTGAAGTCTGTACCTTTAGGAAAGAAATGTCTTAATAGTTGATTTGTATTTTCATTTAGTCATCTTTGTCCTGCATTTCACTAATCTCTAAAATATGTTTCTATTCATATCATTCATCTTCGCATGTAGTGTTCTACAAATTCTCTTCAATTATCTAGTGTTATGCTTTTTTTTAATAGTTCTGGTAATTTATCAAAAAAACTATTTAGCTTTAATAGTTACATTGTCTGAAGTTTTTTCTTCAATATAGCAGCCAGCTCAAATCAACTAGCTCTTTCAGTAAATGTTAGAATTCCTCCTTTTCTGTTTTTTCACCATATTGTATCTCCTTCCCAATGTCCTATTTCTTCTTTTGTATAAGCTTCTATGGGTCTATGGTGAATACCACACGATCATAAATATATCAAGCCTTTATAGTTCAATATTTATAGGGTTTGACTTTTTTTCTAAAATGTTTTTTTATCTAATTAGAGATAGTAAGCTTGCTCCTATTAATTTCTCTTGCAATTTGTCTTTTAGAATAATTTTGTTTTAAAAGGACTTCAATTTTAATACATTCTGAATATACTAATTTTAACTTTTGATAGTTTTTTAATATGTAAGTTGGTAATATCATTATACTCCATTTAAATGTTTTTTTCTATATTATTTTACTGTGCGGTTTTGAAATCGAATTTTCAGAATTTGATATTTCCTCTATATTAATTCCAATTCTATTTGTTTTTTAGTTCTTTACTTTTCATTGTAAAAATCATTCAAGTTTAAATTTATAAAAACTAGTATTATTTAATATATACTTTTTTTAAAATAAAAAAACCCCAAGAAGGGGTTTTTAAAATTTTAAATTTTTATTACATTTCTAGATCCATATCCATATCTTCTCAAGCATCATCCATATCAGCTCATCAATCATCCATCTGAGCATCACCTCAACCGTCTGGATCCATTGGCTCATCTACACATGCAACCAAACTCAATGTAAAGAAACCAAGAATCATTAATATCAATTTTCTCATATTATTAACTCGTTTATTATCTAAAGGTACTAATCATGATAACCATATGACTATAAAAATCAAGTATAAGATTTTTATATTATTCAAAATCTGATACTTCTTCATAATCTTGGATCTGTACTGTATTTCACCACAAAGAAACTTCTATCTCTGCCACAAAGCTATCATATCAGTCTCAATAAACAACTCTAGCAACAGTTCATTCAACCCATTCAATATCTTCTATTTCAAAATCTCCTGATCTGTAGACAATATCTCATATATTTTCTTCAAGTACACTATAATATAATTCAAAATAATCAACATTACCATCTTCATCTGTATAAGCTTCAAGATCAACCTGATATCAATCAACATCATCGTTATCATCTTCATCATCTTGAGGTTGTTCTTCAGTTTGTTCCAACTCAACATCTTCAATAGATTGTATTTGTACATGATTATCATCTATATAAACTTGAATATCAGAATGATTTATTTCATCATCTTTAGAATAAGTAACTCTAACTGTATTTCATTCAACCCACTCAAAAGAATCTATTTGTATATCTTTATCGGTATCCAAAATATCACCAATATTTTCTTCTATATATTCCTGATATATAGAAGCATAATCTATTTGTCAATCTTCAGTTGTATAATATTCAAAATTAATTTGATCAGCATAAACTTCATCTTCTTCATACAGATCTTCGTCTTCTTCATTAGTATCATATTGAGTATCTTCGTCATCTTCATGTTGCTGTGGCTCTTCTTGAGAAACCTCCTCAACATCATTTATTACAACTCAATCATCATAAGATATAGTTATATTGTATGTATAAGTACTTTCTCATTCTTGAAAGTTCACTACTGCAACATTTCATGGCTGCCAGTTGATATTTATAACTTCAAAATCTCAATCCATATATACTATATCAGATATATTATCTTCTATATATTCCATATACAAATCTGTATAATTTTCATAGTTTTGAATAATATACGGATCTTCTTCGTCTTGTTCTTCTACAGTTTCTTCTTCATCTTGTTCTTCTGCAGTTTCTTCTTCATCTTGCTCTTCTACAGTTTCTTCTTCGTCTTGTTCTTCTACAGTTTCTTCTTCGTCCCCATCCATAACAAAATCATCATCTGATTGTTCCTCTTCAGAATCTCATACAATATCTTCTATTTCATCCATTCACATATCATCATTATCTTCTGGTTGTTCTTCTGGAGCAAAACAAGCTGTTAAAAACAATAATGAAGTACTTAAAAGTAATAGATATAACTTTTTCATTAACTATACAATTAGAAATTAAAAAAACAATCTCGCATTAAAAACGAGATTGTTTGATAAATAATATTTTCTAAAGATCATCTAACTCATCTCATTCAAATTCCATTGGTTCATCAATTATTTCATCGTCTCATTCCATATCCATATCTCATTCCATGTCCATTTCTCATTCAACTGCATCTCATTCCATATCCATTTCTATTCAATCATCAATTTCTCATTCTTCTTCCTCAACTGCCTCATATTCAACATCAATCATATCATCTAGATCATCTCCTGCATCTGTTTCTTCACCAACTTCTTCTCCATCCATATCCATAGCTGGTTCTTCTCAAGCAGGATCCACTGGTTCATCTACACAAGCTACTAAACTTAATGTAAATATTCACAATATAATCAAACTTATTTTTCTCATTTTTAATAAATTAATAATTAAACTTCACAACTTGATATATATAAAAATATTATTATTTATCAACTAAAAATGAATTAATTTTGTTAGATTGCTCTTGTCATTTTTAAAAATATTTATATTATTTTAGAGAAATATATTGACTTGTAACATATATCTTATTCATACAATATCAATTTGAAAATAAAAATTTTTTATATATATTGGATGCTGATAAAGATTTTAATAATTAAAGTAATAAAATTAAATATTCAAACTTAGTAACTTTTACTTTATTTACTTGATTTGCCTTATAACAAAAATTTAAAATGAACTATGAAGAAATAAAACATAACTGAGAAAAAGTTTTTCTAGTGGATATGAAAAAAGAAAACAATAAAATTTTTTCTGAATTATCTTTTAAATGAATAAAAAAACATATTAAAGAAAATAAAAAAATTCTTATAATAGTAAATAAAAAATGACATTCTAGTTGAATAATATGTCAAGATTGCTGAAATATTCCCAAATGTAATAATTGTGATGTACCAGTATGAATCCATACTGACAAAAGTTGAAATTTTTTTGGCCTTTGTCATATATGTAAAAATTGTTATTCAAACATAAATTATTGTAATAATTGCTGATCATACGATATTAATTTTTTTGGATACTGAATTCAAAAAATTCAAAATGAAATTGAAAAAACTTTTAAAAAAGATAGCATAATTATTGAAAGCCAAACAGTAAATTCGTCTCCCAAAATAAATAAAATTCTTGATAAAATAAAAAATCATCAAATTATTATTTGAACATCATTAGTTCAAAACTTTTTATTGGAAAAAATAGATTTTTTGATATTTATAAATGCAGATATTTGACTGAATGTACCTGACTTTAATAGTAATTATCAAAACTTTTTATTTTTATTTGAAACAATAAAAAATCTATCTCCCAAAAACACTATAATTCAAACATACAACCCTGATTTGTATAGCATAAGATATGGAGCAAAATTAGATTTTAATTGATTTAAGAATGAAGAATTAAAATTTAGAAAAGATTTTGGCTATCCTCCTTATCAAGAAGTATGTATGATACTATATAAGAATGAAATAGAAGAAAAAGTTTTTAATAATGTCAGCAAACTTTATCAAGAAATATTGTTCTTAAAAGAAAAGTTTTGATATGAAGACTTAGAAATATACTCCACTCCTCCATTGGTTTACAAAATATTTTGAAAATATAGATATAATATTATTATAAAATGAAATTTTGCTGAAAATTTTACTAAAGAAGTATATAAAAAATTAAATATACAACAAAGATGATTTAAAATAGATATTTCACCAATAAGTTTAGTATAAGGTTGATTTTTGAGTTATTTTTTTTATTATCAACAAATATTTTGAGTATATTAATTAATTTTAAAATTTAATAAATCTACATAAAATATGATCGAAGATAAACTTAAAAAAGAACTAAATGAACAACAATATGAAGCTGCTAGTTGGATTAAAACAAGTAGTTTAATATTGGCTTGAGCTGGTAGTTGAAAAACTAGAGTATTAATATATAAGGTGGCTAAACTCATATTTTGAGAATGAATATCTCCATCTCAAATTTTGACAGTAACATTTACGAACAAAGCTGCAAACGAAATGAAGTCTAGAATTTTTGATTTTTCAAAAAGCCTATGATATAATCTATGAAATAATTCATTACTACGGACTTGAACATTTCATAGTATTTTTTTAAAAATCCTAAAATCAGATATACAATCACTTAATATGTGATACACAAGTTCATTTTGAGTATATGATCAACAAGAATCCTTAACACTTATAAAAACCATATCAAATAATTTATGATACAAAGATATAATAACTCCAAAAGAGGTAAAATCAGTAATTTCAAATGCAAAAAATAGCTGACAAACACCACACAAATTTCTCACATTAGCTCAAAATGAAAATGCAGAAATTATATGAAGAATATATCAAGAATACCAAAAACAACTAGTAGAATCAAACTCTGTAGATTTTGATGATTTATTATTACTAACAAAAATTTTATTTGAAAACAACGAAGACATATTAGAAAAATACAGACAAAAGTTCAAATACATACTTGTAGACGAAGCACAAGATACAAACCAAATACAGTTTGATATTATCAAAATGTTGGCTTGAAAAGATGGGAATGTTACATTTATATGAGATGATTTCCAAAGTATATATTCACGAAGATGAGCTGTGATGGAAAACTTTTTGAATTTAGAAAGATTTTGGGATAATATCCAAAAATTCAAACTTGAAACCAACTACAGATCAAGTCCAACAATTGTTGAAGCATGAAACTATCTCATATCTAAAAACAAATTTCAATATGAAAAACAAGTAAAGTCTTCAAAAGAAAATGATAGTAAAATTAGATCATTTTGTTTCAAAGACGAATATGATGAAGCCGGTCAACTTAGTGAACTTATACAAAAACTTATAAATGAAAAGAATCTAAAATTCAATGATATAGCAATACTTTATAGAACAAATGCACAAAGTCAACCATTTGAACAAGCTCTATTATCATTATGAATACCCTATAAGATATGGTGATGATTTAAATTTTTTGAAAGAAAAGAAATAAAAGACATAATAAGCTACATTAAATATATAATCAATCCAAAAGATAGCATCTCCCTAAAAAGAATAATAAATACTCCAAATAGAAAAATATGAGCAACTACTATTAAAAATATTGAAAATTTTTGTTTGGAAAACTGATATGATCTTAATTATGCTATTGAAAATATAGAAACTTTACCAATACCAATAACATCCTGACCCAAAAACAATATCAAACAGTTTAGCACATTTATTAAATTTACAAGAAACCAAATACCAAATACAAATCCTAAGAACTTGATAAACAATATCATCTCAAATATTAAATATTATGAGTACCTTGTAAACCAAGATGGAAAAGAAAAAGCAGATGAAAAATATGAAAATATATGACAACTTATAAATATTGCTTCTAAATTTGAAGTACAAGATCAAAACGGTCAAGAAATTTTAGAACAATTTCTAGAAGAAATATCATTAATGAGTGATACAGAAGAGGATGAAGAATGAACAGAAAATTCAGTAAAACTTATGAGTATACATTGAAGTAAATGACTTGAGTTTCCAGTAATAATGCTTGCTTGACTAGAAGAAAATATATTTCCACTACAAAAAGCAAAATTCAACGATAAAGAAATGGAAGAAGAAAGAAGACTTATGTATGTAGCAATAACCAGAGCAAAAGATTTATTGTTTTTCTCTTATGCAAATTTTAGAATGAAACGATGACAACTTTTTTTCAACAAACCATCAAGATTTTTGGAAGAGATACCTGATGAACTAATAAATCATTATGACCTTTCAGGAAATCAATCATACTCTTCAGTTTCAAACATAAATGAATGAGATAGAATTAAACATAAATTATTTTGACAGTGAGATGTACTTGAAATTGCTAACAACACAGCAATGATAAAATTTGATAATCCTAAATACTGAATTAGAAAAATGGACACCAAATTTCTTGAAAAAATATAAATTAAAACTACTTAAAAACCAGTATCTTAAGATTTGTGTATAGTACAAGTAACCTCCCAGAAAAATCATAACTGCCACAAACAAATTTATTTTAAAAATACGACATCTTCTTTATTATAGGATTAGACAGCAGGTTTGTTGCTTTTTTTGAGTACTATCTAATTTATCTTTCCAATCATGCATATTCTATAAGAAATTTTGATACATCTCTGTTAATGAATCAAGCACTACCTGATCACCGCTGAGACTGTCTTGGTCTTCTTACTTGAGTAACAATTATATATCTTGGATCTTCAGAAGTTACCACTCATACAAATCCTCAATAGGTCCATCATTCTCAAGCCTGATAACTTCATCTAAATGCAATCTGAGAAGTTCAAGATTTTCCTCAAACAGAATAAAAAGGTATTCAAACCATACTTCATAAATGTTCTTCGTCTTCCATATCCATTATTTCTCATTGAGACTTAAGCATTCTTTCAGCAGTTTCTTCAGAAAAGACTCTATTTTTAATAGTTTTATCATTTTCTATTATCTCATTATTTTCTCTATCATATATTTTATCAAGTACAGTAGGTTGAACAACATATCATCAATTAACCAAAGAAGAAAACGCTGTTCACATTTGAATTGGAGTTGTCAAAAGTCATTGACCAAAAGAGTTATTAAAGTATCTTGCCATAGAAAAATCTTCTAATCATGTAACTGTTCATGGATCTTCTTTTGCAAGTTCTATTCAAGTTCTTTGTCAAAATCAAAGCTTGTCCAAATATGAGTAAAAAGCATATCTTCATATTTGTTGAGCTATTCTTACCATTCAAACATTACAAGACCAGTTTAATGCATCCAAAAAGCTTAATTCTCAACTACATTGATCCATAACATTACGAATAGTATATGGTCATATTTCTAGTTCTCATTCATCCTTATAGGTATCAGATAAAGATATTTCATCTAAATCTCTTCATATAGCAACAGTAAAATTTTTAAATGTACTACCAGGCTCAGAAGGATACGATATATTTCTATCAATAAAGGTCTGAGGTCATAACTTTTCAGAAAAAACAAATTTTTCTAAGTTTGGATCTGTCCTTTCATCAAAAGTAGCCATTCTGATATCATCAGTTTCTGGATCTCTTATTAAAACAGGTATATCCATATACTGATCTTCATCTATAATATATCTTTGATCATAACTTAATAGCTCAATTTGATAATAGTCAGAATAATTATTAGGATCAAAGGAAGGATAATTAACGGCTCATTTAACTTCTCATGTATGCGGATCCATTACCAAAGTTGAAATACTATCTGGCTCAAGTTCTTCATAATAATCTCTTACTATTGCTTCAATATTTTCTTGTATTGTTGGATTTATAGTTAGATAAACATCAGATCAATGAGTGGCTTCTTCTACCTGCATTTCTGCAGATCATATAGCTCATATCCAAGGTACAGAATGAGAAGCTATTCTTCAATCTTCTCATGCCAAAATATCATCAAAATACTCTTCTACACCATAAAGAAAGTCTCACTGATCGTTTCAATATCATATTACATGAGACATAAAATCTCAATAAGGGTAATATCTTTCTTTGTGTTCTTCAGTTCACAATCAATGCAACAAAGGCACTCAATCTACTCTTTCTGAAAAATATTTTTCCTTGAGCTCATTTATTTCTCTAGCAATTCTAGAATTAACATCGTTAGTAACTTTTACATATCTAATTTCTCTTTCTGTAAGGGAATTCCTAATTGTTTCAAGCATATAAGAATAATTATGTTTTTCAAATACCTGAAATATTTGCTGAGCATTTCTATTTAAATTATCTACTTTTTCAGGAATAAAATATATATAATTTCCTGATATCTCTACAAAATCTCAAATAGATTCCATATCATTCAACAATTCATCATTTTCAAAAAATCAAAAATAGTTTCTATCCCTAACTCATCACTGCACCATTTCAGATAATTTTTCTTGAATATAATCAATTCAATCTTCTTTCGTGAAATCATCTATTACATCTTGAGTTTCATCATCAAGCATATCTTGATCAAGAAAAACCTGTTCTTCCTCTTCTTCTCAATCATCCAATTCCATTTCTACAAAAAAATCTTCTGATTCTTCTTGTGGTAGTATTTCATTTTCTGTAAAGTTTTCAATATTTCTAATACATTCTTTGTCTGATGGCTCTTCAAGTCAATTCAACTCACAAAAATGCTTATAAAGAATAGGAGACAAAATTTCCACAAATCTTTCCTCATCTTCTATAAACTTTGGATCTACAAAAATATTGTATAAATCAACATTTTCTGTAAGCTTTCTCTCATTTCATGAGCTATCTGTAAGAAAAATATTTCATCTTTCTGCTTCTAATGTGGATTGTCTAAAATGTTGTCATGCAAGAATTTGACTATAATCATCAGCCTGAACTATTTGTAACTGAAATAATCTAATAAAAATAACTCACAACAAAAAACCAAAAAATATTAATATTCTTATTTCTTTTGGTATTTTTTTAATAGATTTTTCTAGACTTACTCAGATATGTGATCATCTTATATTACTATTTAGTTTTTTAAGCTTTCTTTCAAGGAGCCATTTAATTTTCCATAAAAATTTCATTAATAAATTTAGAACTATAAAATAAATATTTAAGAATTTTAAATTTCTAAAAACAACTAATTTATACTATATTATTAAAAATATTTGATACAAATAAAAGATTATTATTTTTGAGAATTTTTTAGAGTATAACTCTAATTATTTTATAATAAAAAATTTTTTTTTTTCAACAAAAAAACCTTCAAGCGAACTTGAAGGATTTTACATATACTTTTTTAATTTCTAAGTTGCCATATCTATAACCGTAAATATTATACTTACTATAAACCAAGCAACTCACATCATAATCAAACCAATTGCAGCTTGTTTTAGTATTTTAAATCATTTATTATATTTCTCTTCGTCACCAGCAGCAGTAACCATCAAAAATCCTCCCCATAGAAGAATAATCAAAGCTATTAATGCCATTATTCACAAAACCCAGTTTACAAAGTTTCTAACTACATCCAAGAATCATTCTCATTGATCTTCTCAAGCTCATGCAACTCAAACTCATCATGTCTCATCTGCATCTCAAAATCATGACTCAATTTGTGCATTAGCTAATCAAGAAAAACTCATTAATCACAACATAGTCATCATTATTCATACTACAATTCTTTTTAACATTTTTTTGATTTATATAATAAAAAACACAGTAAAATAATACTAATATTATTAGTTTTTTCAAGGCATTTTCAATATAAAATATAATATATTTAATTTACTTATAAACTAAAATACACATACTATCTTTTCTTTCTTGAAAAAATATTATATATAAATAATATTGGAAACAATAGTACTTTCCAAATATTAGGCTTTTCCCAAAAGTAAGCAGGAAATTTTATAAAAAGAAAGTCAAGAAGAACCTTAAACTTATTATTTTTTCTATTTTTATCAAAAGGGAATTTTATAAAATCTTTCAAAAGTTCCACCATTTAAATAAGTTAAATTTTAAATTTAAACAACTAATCTCAAATCTTCAAAAAACTGAATTTTGGATCAATATATTTTACTCATAATTCTTGTAACACCTGCAACATCGTATCTTGGATCTTGGTGATTTTTATAATACCATTTATGTGGTTGTAAAATACTAATCAACTTCAAATTTTTCCAATCCTTAAATATCTGAGAATGTGTAGATATCATATTTCATACTTTTCAATTTTTTGCATGCCAAAAAAGCTCAGTTTTGTTTTTGATTGTATCTTTTCAATGAAAAATCTTGTGATCTTTTGTCAATCAACTAAATAAATTGGATCAAGTCCATATATCTGGAACAATTATTAGATGTTGACCTTCATAAAACTTTTCAGAAAAATAATATTTATTTCAATATTTTATTAAGTCTGAATAACTGGGAGTACAAAATTTGCATTTATATGAAAGAAGTTTTTTTATATCATTATTGGGAATAAATAAAGACAAAGCATTTTTGTAAGTAGTACAATACTCTTCCACAAAAATTTTTAAAAACTTTAGAACATTTTTAGATATAAAATTTTTTTTAAGCAAACAAACTTGAGTCTCATCAAAAGATATTTTTTTTATATTTGAAACATTATCTCCAATTTCAGTTCAAAGATTTATATAATATTCTCAAGCAAACTCAAAAATATCTCAGATAGAAAGTTTTAGCTTTTGTTCGCACAAAAAAACTTTATCAACTCAAGAAAACCTAGAAAAAGCAAATATGTACATATTCAATAACATTATATAAATAACACTAATCAACTTTTATTTGTTTTTTATTGAAAATCAATATAAATTTCTTATAAACTTTTTTATTTACTTATTAAAAAAATATATGATTGTTGTAGATATTGAGGCAACTTGACTGGATCCCCAAACTTGTAGTATATTAAGTATCTGAGCCATTAGTTTGAATAAACCAGAAAAAACATTTTATTGAGAATGTAAAATTTGGGATTGAGCAAATTATACACAAGAGGCACTTGATATCAATTGATTTTCAATAGAAGAGATTACAGATAATAGCAAGCAATCTGAAATAAAACTAATGAAAAAATTTTTAAGTTGGCTAGAACAATTTGATGAAAAAATTATTGCCTGACAACATCCACATGCATTAGATGTTCCAATAATGAAAGAAGCCTGCAAGAGATGATGAATTAACTATCCACTTACACAAAAAACTGTAGACCTGCATGCTTGTTTTTATTATTATCTTATTTCAAACTGAGAAGATATTCCCATAAAAGAAGATTGAAATAGTGACATTAGCTTGGACAGTATTGCTACTTATTTCAACTTATGAGAAGAACCACAACCTCACAATGCTCTCACTTGAGCAAAATATGAAGCAGAATGCTTTTCAAGAATATTTTATGGGAAAAACTTATTACCAGAATTTTCATAGAACTACTATCTATTAAAAGAATTTATTTTTTGATTGATTTCCCAAGAAAGAATAAATAATGTAACAAGCAAAATAATTAATGACAAAATTAAAAGTTGTTCATATGGTCATATTCTCAAAAATCACAATAAAATTACTCATGAAATCAATATACCAAGCAACCAACTATGAAAAACAGCTACAAACACCCTTAAAAGAAACAAAACTCATACTACTCAGACTACCCCAATATAAAAATCTGGTTCTGAAATAAATCATAGCAAACTATTATACAAAATATGAATCCAAACTCATAAAAAAAGTCCTTCATATATAAGTTCTAACGGAGAGTGTGATTTATTGTTATAATTATTTTCAATGATATAATAAACAGTGGTTTGTATTGTGATCATACTCCAAAAAAGCTTAATTATATCCTTCAAAGAATTTTTTCAATTATAATATACATACTTAATCAGTTCTATAATTCACTTTTTATCAACACAAAATTCTCTTTTTTCATTATCAAAAATACTTGGCAGAAATGATGAAGCTCTTTCAGAAAGATAAAACATATATCAATATATTCAAGCAGTCAATGGATGAACCAACAATCATCACACAATCAAAGATCTATATAAAGTTATCCACACATCATCAACTCAATAAGAAATATATATTATATTTTCATAAAAACCAAATCATAGTCATACTAGTATACCATTTACCAAAGCCCATATACTATTTTCAAATTGCTTTTTGAAAAAAATATAAACCAATAAAACTACCAAAAATTTAGACAACTCTTCAACAAAAGGTCAAACCAAAGATGAGTATAGAAAAACTTCTTTTAGATCATACAATTTACCCAAAAAAAGCACCAAAGATGCAGAAAAAACTCATCACAGTAAAGCAACTACTCCCACCATAACTTCCTGAACAGTAGCTTCTCTTATATATCATCTTAACCAATAAACCAACACTAGAAAACCAACAATTCACAGTAGAAAAAAAGCTTCCATTTTTTGTTTTTAATCTATAATTATATCTTCTGCTGCTTCTTTATAATGATCCTTATATTCAATAATTATAATATTTTCTTCTGCATTTTCAACAATATAGTTTGATCAGATATTAGTTTTTATATCGTCTTCTGATAAGGAAGTTTCACAATAATAAACTCCAATTCATGGGTCAGTTTCAAGTTGATCTTCATTTTGCCAATGAGTAATTCATATTTTATAATTACAATCAAGTCAATCTATGCTAAAATCCTCTGAAACAATTCTTCAAGAATACATCATCATTTCTGATAAAGTTATATCAAAACCTCTTGCAGAAGAAAATGTTTGAGTTCACTCTCACAAACTAAAACTAGTTTCTTCTTTAAAATCTTCAGTCTCTTCAGATTCTTCTCCATTTTCTTCCTCATTATCTGGCTGAGTCATAGGTTGATCATGTACATCATCAGTTTCTTGATCTTGACTTCAATTCAAGTCTAAATCATCAACATCTCAGTTAGTAGTAATCTTTATTAAATCTGTATATATATCATCTCATAAATTGATATCCAACTCACAAGATATATCATCTCACTCTTCAGATTCTCCTACAATAGTTGCTTTCATCTGTCAATCATCTAAATAAACTTCTATTTGATAATAATCATCCATAGTATAATTATCATCAAAACAAACAGTATCTATATTGGATGTAAGCTCATCTTCAACATCTTGTTTTTCAAAAAGATACATATAATCAGAAATATCTATAAGATCTGATTCTGAGCTAGGAGAAATATAATACCCCCACAATCATCTATTGAAAAATATCCATTGAGGAGTTTCTGCAATATTAATAAAGCTTATTCATTCAGAAGAAGTAAAGCTATCAAATCAAAGTCATGTAAACCTATCCTCCAAGTCATCACAATCTTGTGAGTCTGATCAAGGCACACACTCAAAAGGTGATATTGTAGCTAATATATTTTCTTCCTCATCATTTATTTCTTTTACAAACAAAACATCTTCTTCTTCCATTATAGTATATCAAGTATTATATCAAAAATCAAAATACATTCAGTACTCTGGAAAAAAATATCTTGCTAAATTATCTTCAATCTCATCATCTTCCTCATCTTTGTATTCAATATCATTTACTTCAACTACATAAAAATCCGACCTTACATCAATTACGGTTCAAGTAAGCTCAATTTCTTTTCCAACAAAATCATTTAGAAAATATTCACTACTTCTAAATCCAAATTTTTCATTATCTTCTATATAATGAGTATAATTTCACACTGCTTCAGATTGATTTAAATATCAAGTCATACTAACTACATCATTCATATAGTATCTTTCCTCTTCGGAACTTTCATCTTTTTCATCTTTTTCATCTTCTTCATCTTCATCCAATCAATCATCATAATTTGTTCAAACATTCTGACTAGATCAATTTTCATTATCTTGATTTACAATTCAAGTTCAAATAAATATCCCTGCCAAAAAAATTCAAACAAATAAAATAACGGTTATAAATAGTGTTCAACTATTGAACTTTTTATTTTTTCTTTTGGCCATATATGTTATGTTAATTTATAAATTATTATTCATTTATAGTAAAAAAAAATAAAATTTCAAATAAAAAATCTCTATCAAACAACCACATCAAATCAGTTATTCCAAAGAAAATCACAAACAACATTACTAAGCTTTCAGTAACGACAAGTAACAACATATTTTTTTGAATCATCTAAATAACCTAAGATAGTTTTATATTTTTCAAAAGGAACATTAATAGCAGATTCCATAGATTCATTCCTATCCTTCTGAACATATATTATATATCTATCCTTATAATCAAACTTTTGGGTATGCATAAAATTGTTTTTAGGATTAACTTTACTAATTGATTCAAATATTTTTTGAGAAACACCTTCTCACAAAAGATCTATCTGATTTTGAATTTTAAAGACTGTTCATTTAGTTTCTGCTCATTTTCCACTAACACTACAATGCTCTTTTCATTGATAAATAAGATCAAAAACTCATATTTGTTTTGCTAATGTAATTATTTCTGACTTGGGCATACAAATAACTGGTCTCAAAACAAGATTATTGGTAAAAGTATCTAATGCTGATAAGTTTTCCAAGACCTGAGTTGAAACCTGACTTATAGCCTCTCAAGTTACAAATCACTTAATTTTTTTATAAGAACAAAACCTATTAGTAATAGTATAAAAAAAATATTTTAAAACAAGATTTCTGTATGATTTTTTTATTTTAACTATTTCTTCAAGCAAAAAACTAAAATCTCATACGAACAAATTTCATCTGTTTGGTACACCCCAGTTGTATTTCATAAAATTCACCAGCTCAACTACACTATCATAAACATCATTTTCTCACAGACTAAAATATAAAAAATCCACATCAAGTCACATTTTATATGCTTTCCAAGCTGCAACCACACTATCAACTCATCAAGACATTAAAACTACTACTTTTCAAGCTCATCATACCGGATAACCTCATGGTCATAATTGGAAATTATCAAAAAGATACAAATCATTTCACTGAATTTCTAAATTGGCTATATATCAGGGATTTTTAAGATTCACATTTCCAAGTCAAGAAAGGTTTTCTCAAAGTTTTTTCTCTATATCCACAGAAGAAAAATTATGACTCCCCTTTCTTTTACATTTAACACGAAAATCAATTCATTTTATTTTGGACTCAAAAAAATCATAAGATTTATTTATCAAATCGTCAAAATTAGTAAATGTTTTTTTTTCAAAACTGGAAAATTTAGAAATACCAAATGTAGTGGATAAAATATTATCCACATTTTTTTCTGCATATAAAAAAATTTTGTCAAACTTATATTCAATACTTATTATATTTTCTCAAACTCTTGATTCAATATTATTTGCAAGTTTCTTTATATAATTCCATCTAGTAGTTGTTCATTTAACTCAAATCTCTCATGTAAAATTTATGATATAACTATACATTTAAAACTTTTTATTTAAAATAAACTTTCCTGCTTTCATCAAAAATATTTTTTCTTCAACTCATCAACTACCTTTTCCATTGATTTAAATCAATGTTCTTTTACAAGTAGATTTTTCATTTTATCAAAATCTGGTTTTAGCTTCAAATCAAAATTATCCATCATTCAATCAACAGTCATTAACTCAACAAGCTCTCTAGATGAAAATGCTAATTCTCTAGACTCCTCTAGCTTGGTTTGCAAAGATCATCATATAATATTTAAATTTTCATATATTTCTTCTAGTGTTCAGTATTCAGAAATCAATTTTTGTGCTGTTTTTTTTCATATTCATCTTACTCATGGTATATTGTCACTACTATCTCAAAGTAGAGCCAAATAATCTTGCATATTTTCTGGAGAAAATCACATATCATTCACAAAATTATCTTTTGATTGTACTTCTTGCTTCATAGGATCAAAAAAGTATATATTTTTTCACAACAACTGTTTTAAATCCTTATCACCACTAATTATAGTAATTTCATTTTCTCAGTATCAATACTGGTCCACCAAAGTTTTAATTATATCGTCAGCTTCATATCAAGCTTTTTCCAAAAATGGAATTCATAGATATTTTACAGAGTCTTTAATGATTGATATTTGTTGTTTGAATTCATCAGGCATTGATGGTCTATTTGCCTTGTATTCTTCAAACATATCATGTCTTTTTGTTTTTCATTTTGCATCCCAAGCTATTACAAAATTATCAGGCTGATCTTGAAAAAGTTTCAAAATCATACGAAAAAATCAATATACAGCTCATCTAGGCTGTCATTGAGAATTAGCAAGTTCAGGAAGGGCATAATAAGCTCTAAATATATATCCAGATCAATCTAATATATAAAACTTTTTCATACAAAATTTTTATTATCTAAACCAAGCAAGTTATAAAAAAAATAAATAATTTTTCAATAAGAAAAGCCGGATGGAATCCCAACCGGCTGTCCAGATGGAGGACAACCGGCGGGATTTATATGTATCCCTATATAAATCAACAAATATTTTGCCAATTTATATAGAGATATCCGGTTGTCCTCCAAATTTTATTGCTCGCAACTTTGGGGTAAAGTTACTGAGCTATCAGGGGAAATGCCCCATATACAAAGCCTTCTTGGAGGTACCTGGTGGAGGTGCCAAACCGAGAAAGCATTGATTATTTCATATTTTACTTAATCCAATTTTTTTTTCAAAAAAATGTGTTTACACAAAGAAAATAGTCATATAATTAATTGACTTCTCGTAATTTTATTTTTTTATATCTTAAAATCAAGGTAAAATTGATCACTAAAAGTGAGCATTAAAGAAATTAATAACTAATACCCAAACTAAAATCATTTTTGACAGAATAATAACCAGCATCTTGTAAAGCATCTAAAAGCACTCAATATCTAATTTCATAAGTATGAGTATTCAAACTACCATCTTCATTTATATCTCTAGCTTTACTTACAAATTCTTTATTTTCATAATTTTCTATATCATCACAAGAAGAACCCTGACAACCTCCATATCAATAATCTCAATCCCAAGGATCTATTCAGAAATCATCATGCTTGTGAGTAATAGCAAATCAAGCTCATATTGTCTCAACACTTACTGTTACATATTCATCAGAAAGTACTTTGTTGTCTGCCATAACTAATCCAAGATCAACATCATTTGTATCTATACTAAAACTAAAGTCATCTACATAGAAAACTATACTATCACTAGATTTATTACCAGCATTATCACTAACTTCAAAGTCTACTTCATATTTTCAATAATCCAAATCTAAGTCATAAATAGCTGAGGATTCAGTAATATTTTTATTTGTTGTGTTTGCGGAGTCTTCATTTCATCAATCAAATGTTCTTGTAATTTCAATATTTACAGAATCTGTATCAATACCAGAATTACTGTCTTCATATTCATATTTTAGACTAATATTTCAATGAGGGTATAAAAAGTTGTCCTCCGGAGTTGCTATAATCTCAGGTGGCTCGTCGTCAAAGATATTTTCAGCTCCAGGAGTTCATTTATAAGTTTCTTCATCCACAAAATTTTCAGAAGCTACTGCATCGTACCAGCATTCTTCAGATAATCCATCAGCACAGCTATCAAGTCTTTCTATAGCAACATTTGCTTTATCATTTTTCCATACTTCTGATTTTACTTGATCTACAGTTTCACTATTTTCATCCTCTAGAATCAAATCATTTTCAGTATCCAGTTTTAGATCATTTCTTTCTAAATCTAAATCAATATCCAAAATGTCTTCTACTTCAGAATTTCAAATCAAGAAATATCATTCACCAGTTAAACTTCAATCATCAACACTTAGAGTTCAACCTCAAGCTTCTCTTATTTTCCAAGAATTATCAGAGAAATCTATTTCAGTTTCAGCTAAATTTCTAAGTTCTATATATCTTTTTTCATCATCTCAATAAAAAATCTCATTAATAACTACACTTGCAGAAATATTTTGATAAACTTTGTCAGGCTGTTTATTTCATTCCTCATCTTCTACTTGATTAGCAGCAAAAGATATTCTAGAGTCTCCAAAATTTATATCATAGTCAGATATTTCTATCTCTGCAAAATCATTTCAAGTTGTAAAATCAATAGTATCTATATTTGGCTCTCAAGAATTTTCAAACATAAAATCATTTTCACCAAGCTCAGTATATACATCTTCACTAAAAGTCAAAAACAATTTATCTTCTCCATCATCAAGTCTTGCACTTGCTATCACAGGTCCAATTCTATCCTTTGGAGTTACTGACTGTTCTCTAGCATTGTTTCAGAAAGTATCTTGAATAGTATTGTTTGATCATATATAAACTTCTGGAGTAGTATCTGTGTCAGCTCTACTTCTTTCATCAAGTTCTATTAACACTTGATTAGTTCAAGATAAATTAACACCTGAAATACTATAATTAGCTACAGAAAGTCAATCAGTAGAAAGTTCTTCATCATCTATTTCTTCACTAAATTTCAAATATATGGTATCAAGTCTTCAGTTATGGTTGTCATCCAAAGTTTTTGCCTGAGTAAGTTTTGGAGGAATTTCGTTTTGGATACTAAAGTCTATAATTTCTTCAAGTTTGTTTCAAGCTTTATCTTCTATTTCATTATTTTGATAACCTGTATAACTTAACTCTAATTCTGCATCTGTATCAGTTGTATCATCTAATTGTAAATAGATATAATTATCTTCTTCATCTATATATCAATCTAATATATCAAAACTTTCTTCTCATTCATTTATTTGAAAGCTTCAAGTATTTACTGTTCAACTTAGGCTTTCACTAAAATTCAAAATAATAGTATCACCAGTATAATATCATTCTTTAGAACGAAAAACTCAAAATCAATCAGAAAGTATAGGATTAGCCTTATCAAGCAATTCTATGTTATCTTGTCATTTAGCTTCATTATCTGCTAAATCAACATAATCAGAAGAATTTCAATCAAAATCTAGGGTCATATTTCAAGGATATGTGTTTATATCTTCTTGACCAGATAAAGAAATATTAATTATTGAATTATTTCAATCATCTCTAGAAACAGAATCAATACTTAATCAAGCTAAATTGTTATTCAAAGAGAATATGTTTTCATCACTTACTTCTTGCATATCTTCACTAAACTCTATCTGAATTTCATCAAATTTTCAGTCTTTGTCTTTATCAAAAATTCCAGCATTCATAACAACAGGTCTTGCTTTATTTTCAGCTTGCATAGAATTTTCATCCATATCCAATTTATTTCAAGCCAAATCCTCTATAACTCATCCACTCCAAGAAAGAGTTGGTCTAGTAGCAGTAGTACCAGTTGCTACATCAAATTTTAGTTCAAATCTATCATCATTTATACTAGTTCTTTTATCAAATGTAATACCTTTATCAGATGAAAATACTCATGTACCAAAGGAATCCATATTAACATCTTTTGAGAAAATTACTCTTAGTCTATTTATTTTTCAATATCAGTCTCATGCAGTTTCTACTCTATCAATTTCTGGAGGAGTACTATCTATTTGGAATTCATTAGAATTCCTATGATTTTTGTTACCAACATTATCATTTGCTTCTATTCTCACATATGCCTCAGATGTATCTACTTCTGGTAATGTATGTTCATAACTTCAACTATTTGGCAAACTAGATGCTATTTTATTAAATTCATCTCAATCATCAAAATACAAATTGATAGGATTATCTGCCAATCAGGAAAAATCATCATATATTTTTCAAGTATTCCAAATAATTTCTAAATTATCCCCTCCTGCATAAAATTCTTCAGTATCAAAAGTAAATACATCATCTTCAATAGTAGGAGGAGTTTTATCCAAAACCAAATTTGCAGTATCAGATCATGTAAGATTTACTTTGTAAGAACTATCATAAGCTATTGCTTTTACTTCAAAATTATCACCAGTGTCTCATTCTGGAGAAAACTCATAATTCCAATCTTTGAAAGGCTGTTCTCATTCTATATCTGCTGTAACTGCATAATGTTCTCATTGAAAATCATCTCAATTCCAATAATGATTATCATCATTTGTAATTTCAAGCTCTACAGACGAAATTGACTTGTTATCAGTAGCAGTTCAAGTAAGATTTATACCTGATTCTCAGAAATATATATTATCTCCACTCATAAAGTGAACTCAAGTTGAGATTTCAATCTCAGGTTCTTGTGTATCTCCATCATAATTTCTAGTAGTTGTAATAGTTTCATTACCTGCCCTATCAACTGCTTTCAAAGTAAGCTGATAACTTTGAGAATTTTCTATCTTAGGTGCAAAATCAGTAAGTTCAAAATTATCACAACTTTCATCTGTTGCTAATTCTTCATCATCTTCACAAATTAAATTCCAAGTAGGTTCTCATATATATTCACCTTCTGATGTGTCAGATAGCAGATCACTACTCCAATATTCATCAGCTTCGTTTTGGAACATTAGATAAATTCCAGACATATAATTATCAGAAGATGTTCAATTAACATCAAATCAATTATGATTTATTTCTCTACCATTAGGAGGAGTTTTATCTCAAATATTTATATCAGGATCTGTATTATCTACTACAAAAGTATCAGTATCTATAGAAGCAGTATTATCAAACTCATCAACCACTTCCAATTTTATCAAAACATTATCAGATGAACTGATATCTGGTATACTCCAAGTATAAGTTCAACTATTTTCAACACCAGATTCTATATCACTGAAACTATCTCATCAACTCCTAGAATAAGACAAATTCAAAGGATTGTCTGGTAGTTCTGCTCATTCTATAGCTCAAGTATTCCAATTCAAAATCAAATCATCTCATTCTTTGAAAATTTGTCAATCCAAATTTCATCAAGCAATCTCAAAATTTATTTGATCTTCATCTATTTCAGGAGGAGTTCTATCTATGGTAAACTCTCCTCAAGTGAATACTGCTGTATTATGAGATCTATCTTTGGCAGTTAAACGAAGTTGAAAATTATTTTGTCATTTAAAGTCTGATATATCCCAAGTACGAGGTCCAGAAGTAGAAGCTTGAAATATTTCATTCCAATCTTGAAAATCTCATGTAGCATATTCAAATTGAATATTTCTCCTACCTGATTGTCCATAATCTATAGATTTCCATTCTATTTGAATTTCATCTCATCAATAAGTTTCACCTCATTCAGGAGATATTATTGGATCTGCTTCCAAGTCAGGATCAGTATTATCTACAGTAGTAGAAACAAGTTGTGTTCATGTATTCTGTGATGACTCATTAGCAAACTCAAACTCAACTTGTCTTGTTCACTCAGAAACTGTTCAATCAAATCATACTTCAAAATTAAAGGAAAAATTTCAATCAGTTTCAGTACATTCAACATCTCAACTTGCATCAGAACATCTTAAATTTTCATATCAATTTCAAGCAAGTGAAGAAAGATCAAGATATACATTTTCTTTGTTTGTATTTGTAATATCTGCACTTATTTGTACAGTTCTTCATTCTCTTGTATAATTAGTAGACTCTATTTCAGTATCAAAAATTTGTTGATTATCTATAGTTGGTACATCAGTATCTACAGTAAAATCATCACAATCAGAAAAATCTGATACATTACCCACATTATCAGTAACTCTAACTCTCCAAGAATAATCACCATCACTAAGAGTTGTAGAATATTCAGTATTGGAAGTATTTTCTTCTATTTCTGGAGTTCATTCACAAGAAGATCATTCATACACTTCTAAATCATAGCTATCAACTCCTGATCCATTTCAGTCATCATCACCAGATTCATCCCAAGAAAAATCAATTTCTTCTGATCATACTACATCTTTAGTATGCAATTCAGGAATACTAGGAGCACAATTATCAAATCATATATTTGATACCCAATCAGAAAATCAAGTATTATCTGCCAAGTCTACTGCTCTAAGTCTTGTTTGATAAACAGTTCAACAATTAAGTCTTTCAGATAAATCTCTAGAAATAGAATTTTCTCATGTTCAAAGATTTTCAGACAATGTTAAATTAATATTTTCTTGTGAACTACTATTCATATCATGAAACTCTATTCTTGTACTACCTGCTCATCATTCTAACTCTTCACTAACCCACCATGAAAAATCAGCATGTCCAGAGTACCAATCCACTTCTCAGTCAATATAATCACCATCAGTATCAACTGAAAAATCTTGTACATCTGGATCCTGTTTATCCAATATTTCTAATCATTCTTGTAAATTATTGAATCATCAAGCCTCAGATCTGATAGCTCATACATCCTCACTATCTCAAGTAAGTATACTTAAATTATCACTACTTGCAGCCGTATTTCACAAAGACTCTATCTGGATATCAATATTTTGACCATCTACTGAATCTATTCATTGTCCATAAAAAGTATCACCTTCATAATCATATTTTATCAAACCACCACTATGAACTGAAGTATCAGTATCCAAAGTAGTATCAGTCTCAAGTCTCAAAGTAGTATCATCAACAAAACTTGCTTTTTCTACTGTAGGATTTTCTATTTCATCTGCTTGGAAAGTAGCAGGCTGAGAAGATCAAGCATCTCATTTACCAGCTCATCATGATCATTGTATATATATCCAAGCAACATATTCTCATCCATCTTGAAAACTATCTCAAATACTATCATTATTAATATCTTCAGTTCAATTCCAACTAGTAAGTGATTTATCTCATAAATTTGCTTTATATGAGTGTTCATCTAGGTTTAAATCAATTCACTCAGGCAAAATATATATTCTCCAAGATCAAAAACTATCATAATCATTTAAGTCATCTGGATGTTCCCAATTCACACAAAAATCTCTACCATCAAGTCATTGAGTATTTTGCCCACAATCATAAAAATCATTAACATATCAAGACATAGAAGGTGGAACCTCAGTTTTATTAACAATTACTGAATCATATCAAACATAACTAGCTTCATCTCTACAAAAAACATATACATCATTATCTCAAGAATCAAACATATCATTTGGAATATCTACTGTAATACTATCTCAAGCTGATATTGAAGTTGAATCAAAATCATGTCAATCCAATACATCACCACTATCAACATTATCATCACCTCATACCTCAATTTGATAAGAAGAGTCTTTACTACATGAAAATCTAACATCTGAAGAGCCCTCATTAATTGTAGATCTATGGGAACTAATATTTACATCTACTTCTTCAAGGTCTAAAGTTATAGATGTATTATCTGAACCTATTTCATCATGTTCATTTTTGGCACATACATATATACTATTACTTCATTCATTCAAATCTCAAGTATATATATCAAAACTATCAATATCGCTTCAGGATCAATAACTAGTCCATTCCTGCAAAACATCTCAACCTTCACAACTTCAATCACTTCATCTAGAAATTTTGTATTCACCATCATCTTGATCTACTTCAAAATCCAAAGTTGATGATTGTTTATCTGGTCATCATATAATATTTTCTGATAAATCTATTATACTAACATTAGGTGATCAAGGTCAAACCACAGTAAGATCAAGTTTTTCATTTTTATTTTCATTATCAAATCTTGATTCTTCTGGATCATTTTGATTACCATCTGCATCTATAGCCCATATTTTACCATCTACTCAATCTCAATCTTTTGAACTAAAAGTATAAGTTCCTAAGTCAGCGTTTGTAGTTATTCAAGTTTTTCTAAATTTAGCAGTATTATCATCTATACATTCTTGGAAAGATAGTTCTTCTTCAGAAGATAATCACAAAGAATCAAAATCAGTATATACATTTCATTCCTCTATATTGGAACATCAATTATAATCTTTTACTTCTACCACAAAATTTACAGTTTCAGCATCTCATCATTGAACTTGAGTGGTTGCTGTAGAACCATCAGATTTTTCAAAATAATAATCTGTAATATATGGTTTTACATTTGCATATATTGTTTTTGTATCAAAAACCGAAAATTGATCAGATTCAAATCAAGCTTCAAGATGACTTTTATATTCAGAAGCATCAGAGGAAAGCTTAAATCAATCAGGATCCATAAATTCATCACTTATATACAAATCTTCGTTATTTCACTCCATAGAAACATTAACTCAATAATCATCAGAATAATCAGAGGAATTTATAAATTCATCATAAGACCATTTAGTTCATCTATAAATTACCTCATCTTCAGTTATAGAAAACTGAAAATTATTTCAAAAATCTATAACTCAAAATAGACTAGAAATTTCTCAATAATTATTTGAAGCAGATATCTCAAAATTAAACTCTTCTCATGGATTAAGTTTTACCTTATCTCATTGCAATCAAGAAACCTCAAAACTATCTATATAAATATCATTAGCAAACACATAGTGTTTAGGAAAAAAAATATAAAACAAAAACACAAAAAGCAATAGTAGTTTCAAAAGAAAGTTTATCATTAGTATATTTATTAAAAATTAATTATCATAATAATTATTTGCATAATAAATATTTAACAAATAAAATCAAGCAAAATTAATTATTCTGATAGCCTATTTGTATCAAAACTTATGTCTGAATCTCTACCTGCTTTATTCAAAGCACCTTCTATAATTATTTCATCCCTTGGATATGCTCAGTCTCAAGGTCACTCCTTCTCTAAATCTGATGGGGATTCATAATCAAATATAATCCTATCTCAATCAACTCATGTTATCTCATAACTTCATCATTCACTTGTGCTTCAAGTTTGTCATACTATACTATCTTGAACTTTTCAATTTACCCTTATCTCTAGACCATTATATGTCCTTCATTGTTCATCTGGAATACCTGATATCCAATTACTAAATTCTATCAATTCCAATCAATTAGCTATCTCCCACTTCTCTCACAAACTTGATTCTGGTCATTTTCCATCCTCATTTACTCATCTCACCTTTATATCTTCATATCATCCATCATCTAATTCTATACTTGTATTTGTAGTAGTCCTCACTTCTTCACTTCAGTCTCTCTTCACCAAAGTTATTTCATAACTATCAGCTCATGATACAGGATTCCAACTAAAGTCATTATTATATGTCCACTCATATCATTCTTCATCCACTATTCATCCACTTCACTCTATACTCAATCATTCTGGAGCTTCCTCTGGTGGCTCAAGCAACTCCTCTTTAGTCTCTATACTAAAAGTTTCACTTCTTTCTCATATCTCCACTGTAATCTCTCTAGTCTCTTCATATCCATCTGGTGCTGTAAATCTTACCTTTACCTCATCATCTTTTTCAACCTCAGTACTTTCTCATCTATCTTCTCAGTTTACTATCAAAACTCATCTTGTGGTAGTTGCTTCTACTGGCACATTTATCCCGCTTACTGTTATCTTATCTGTATCATACTCTTCTCATGGTACTAAGTTTTCCATATCATCAAACTCAAACTTAGTTGGCTCTTTATCTATCTTTTCCTTCACCTCCAAAACAAATTCATTACTTGTCACACTATTTCATTCACTATCCTCTGCTGTTACTGTTACTACAAAATCTCAAACCTCTACAGGTTCTCATGATATTATTCAATCATCATTTATACTCAATCCATCTGGCAATCCATCTGCTTCATAGCTCACTATATCATAATCTCATCACTCAAACTCTCAACTTACATCCAATTCAAAACCCTCTCATTCTCTAATATTTTGATCTTCTATTGGACCATCAAATGTTGGAACATCAGCTTCCCTTGTCTCACTCACAAATTCTGCACTAACTCATCATACTTCTAATGTAGTTATTGTTTCTGTTTGATAATTATCTGCTGTTTTATGTCTTACTCTTACTTCATCTCAAGCTTTTATCTCTCAGTCTGCATCCGTCCAATTTCCATCATTTATTTGATATTCTCAATTTTGTACACTTATATCTACTGGCACATTTATTCAACCAATTTCCACCTTCTCTGATGCCACTTTTTCTCACAAATTTTTTCAGTCTTTTCTTTCAAACTCAAACTGATTTGGAGTTTCTTCCCTTTCTATCAAATCATCTATTGCATCTTTCAGATCCTTACATGCTTGATTTACCTCATCCTGAGTTGCATCTTCATCTTCATTTATATTTTTGGCATTATCCAAGACAGTTTGTAAATCATCCCAACTATCCGGAGTATAATCTTCTTGTTCTTTGTCTTTTGCTATTTCTATTTTATTCTCCAAATCAGATTTATCTACATCTTCTTCATCAATCCTATCTATAGCCTCGTCATTATCTATATTTCACTCCTTCAAGTCTTCTATCGTATTTTGAATATATCTTCACTCAAAAACAGCATTCATAACTTCTGCTGTATATTCTCCATCCAAATACCTTTCTTTCAACCTTCAATCCTCAAAATCACCCAATCACAAATGCATATGTCTTCAAGTATTTGCATTCAGTTCTCCATCAAACATTTCTTCAAAAATCTTTTCATCTACATTCCTAGAAACCACATCAGAAGCAAAATCATCTGCCACATTAGGCAAGTTTCTATAAGAATGAAAGCTTATAGATCACTGACTTATCTGTAAATCCAAAATATATATATCTCAGTTTTGCTGCTCAAATCAAACTGTTAGTTCATCTCATCATATTTCACGAACCAGATCAATCAAATTCTCTTTTGAAATTTTGATAGTATTTGCACCTACAACTTCAAATAATCATCTTACTCAATCATCACTGGCCACAAAAGCATTTGCTCCAACCACAAGATCTTGAGTAGCATTTATCTCCAAACGATCAAGATTTCAATCTTCATCTTCAATCATATCTATATTTGATCATTCTTGTACCCTTGCAATATCAGTGGTATATTCAAAAGTTTCATATCATCTAAATTGTCTATCTATTCAATACTGAGCGTGATTATGATTTTGAGAAATATTTCAAACATCTCAAAACTGATTTTTACCACTACCAAAATTCCAATTTACTCATACATAATACCTATTTTCATCATATCAGGCTCCAGTTTGGGAATGCTGTATATTTCATACAATCTTTAGTCCATCCCCCACATATCTTTGATGTTCTATTCAATAATTTCTATCATCTCAAGTTGATTCCTCTCACCAAAATATTGTTCTGGACTTATCTGAAGGAGACTGATATGTCATTTCTCACCTCATAGAATATTGGGTAGTATCCAATCATGGATCTATATCCTCTCCTAGAATATTTGTAACATTATCATAGGTAAATCTATCTATACTAATATTGAAATTTCATATTACATCTCAATATTTTCAAAAAGAATATGGTTGAGTTGTTCCAGAAAATATTCACCTCAACTCTTGATGATCAGGTACCCAAGCTTCTGTTAGAGAATAAGTATCATATTGTTGTCAATCTATAGTTTCTTGTTGTATTATTTCATCTACTGTTCCAAAACTTTCTCAACTATAATCTCCATAAACAACTGCACCTCAAAGTGACTGAAAAAAAGAATTTATATTATTATTGGTAAAATATGCAGATATCCTATCTACAGATCAAGTAAAATTCTCAGAAGATCATCACACTACAGCACTGTGTATCTGCCTCAATGATTGGATATCTACTCAAATCAAAATATTTCACTCAGAATCCAATGAAACATCTCATCAAGCAACTATATTTTGTAAGTTATCTCTATCTTGAGCTCTTTCAACCTTCAATCTTAGGTTTCATTCTCTTTCTCACAATTCTATCAATTTTTCTAAAGCTACTTTTGCAGACAAAAATCTTTCTCAAGAAATTTTTTCATATCAAACTTGTCAATACACTTCAAGACCAATATCCGAGAGAGCATTATAAAATTGAAATGATGGATCCACTTGTCTGCCTTCTGTATAAGTTCATTCTACTCATATCTCAAACTCTTCTCAATGTATCTTTCATACAACTCATCAAGATGATCATACAGATAGTTCAGGTTGAATTATATCTGAAGAACTACTAGATGGAAGATCTGGTAACTCTTCTAACTGCTTCTTTATCCTTTTTTGTTCTAGTTGGTTTTTCTTTACTTCCTCTTTTAAATAGACCAATAAAACTGAATTTTGAAGCCTAGTACCACGATATGCTTCTTTGGATTCTCAAGTGAAGTAAGCATACAGCTTCCCTCTATGAACATCTGATATCCTAATACCCAAACTAGAAAAAAACTCCCATAGAGTCTCAGCTTCCAAAGCTTCATCAGCTTCTGAATAACTTCCTTTTATATGCTCTACCAGTTCTTGAGAAAAATATTTATCTTCTATACTTTTATTTCAACTATCTCCTCAATAGGCAGAAGATATACTCAACACCCCAGCCAACAAAACACTTGTACTCCTAAAAAACTCTGAAACCTTTGAGGCTTTTCTTGTATCATTATTTCTAAAATTTATTTGTTCTGACATAGCTTTAAAAAGAAAATAAAATCAAAACATATTATACACAATATAAATTTTTTGTCAAAATATCAACACATTTTAAAAAAAACTCACTACATCTGATAATAATAAACAAAATCTTGAATCATACTTCTTGCATGATTTCTTGATATCTCATTTCTTTCTATATTGAAAACTATCACAGACCAGATAAACTCATTATAAACTTGTACATACTCATCCAATTCATCTTCAGTTATTTGATTGTTGTTGTATAGCTCAATATTTTTATCAAAAATCATATCTTGCACCAAAGAAATTGCTTGATTAAGATTTTCATCTCTTGCCTGATATACTGTTTTATCAATTTCAGAAATATCAACCTCTTTGATATAAGACGAAATAAGCTGATTTGCTTCCTGTTTTTGTTGTTGATAATCTTCATAATAATCCAATGCTTGCTGAGCCAACTCAGGATTTCTTTGTTCTCTATACTCCAATACTTTTTCAAAAGTTTTTCTGAAACTATCAAAAACACCTTCTTTTATACCAAAAAGATTATCACTTACCAAAGATCTATTTTCTATATATTCAACCTCTATCTCAAAAATATTGGATACTTGATTCATAGCTGGTTGTAGATTTTCTGGAGCTTTTTCTACTAGACTTTCTCTAACTGATTGAGTAGTTTCTCATCTTTCAACAACTCTTCATTTATCATCTGTTTTTATTTTTTCATAATCCTCATCTATATCATCATCTTCTTCCAACTCTTCATCATCGTCAATTTCACCTTCTTCATCAACATCTTCTTCATCAACATCTTCTTCATCCTCATCTTCATCATCACTAGGAGCAGGAGCTCATCATCCTCACCCTCCTCATCATCTTCTAGGAGCATCATCATCTTCTTCATCTTCTTCTTTCTTAGTAAAAGTATGAGACCACAATTTTGTCTGATTATCAGCAAAATCTTTTCATATTATGTACAAAGTTTTCTCATCCTCTACTTTTATAGATTTTTCTGCATCATCATACTCAAGAACATTTCATTCATCTATTAAAGCAGCTTCATTTTCAAGTCAATATCCATAATATATCTTACCTTCTTCTGTCAAAGACACTTCTACATCAATACTATTTTCAAGTTCTGTATCTGATCAATCATCAAGATTTGTATTCAAAATAGGAGCAACCCTATCAGAAGTTCTCAAAAAAGAAGTTTGTTCAAAATTTACACCTCAATCATCATAACTAGCTTGTTGGATACTTGGACGAGCATCTCCAGTTAAAGGATTATCAAGCTCAAAATCAACAAAATCTCATTCTCAATTTGCTCAACTAAGAGATTCAATTGATTTATCCTTATCTCATAGCCTAATAGTATATTTATTTTTATCAACTTTATCCAAATCAAATCAAGTAGAAAATATAGCTCTAATGTGAGTAACCTCTCCTTCTCAATCAAAATCCTTAGTTTTTGCAGAACTTATAGATATATCCTTTGTTCATTGATAACTAACAGACTGCCTTGATTCATTATCCAAAAACAATCTAAAGTTATTGTTACCAACTTGAGTATTTTCATAATCTAGTATCAACTCAAACTCACAAGGCTTATTAGAATCTTCATCTTTAGTTGACAAAGTAAAGTTAGTATGTCTTCATTTATTAATATTTACTTGTTCACATCCTTGTTTTTTTTCTATATCACTTGATCAAATAGGAGCTCAAGTAGGAGATGTTATTTCTATTTTTTTCTCATCTCAAGTAAATACAACCACTGTCCTAATATTTATAGCTTCTCCCAAAAACACTGTTCAAATATCATCTGAAAACTCTGATTCACTTTTTCATCATTTTTTACCAAGTATATCAGATCAAATCAAATCTCAATAAACTGTAGAAAAACTAAGTAATGATAATAAAGCAAAAAGCATTAAAGCCATAAGATTTTTTAGATTCATTTTGCAAAATTTAGGTTATAAAAATTTTAGTTTGTCACAACTTGAAATGTTGCATTTTCAAGCTCATAAATATTTTCTCTAGTCATAATATTCAAAAAGTACTCACCCGCTTCAAGATCATCTGGTATTTTCAGCATCAAAGTAGTATTAGAAACAACATCAAAATCAGCTGTTTCCAATATCCTATTGTTACTCAACTGGATAGATACAATATCATTGAATCATCATCCAAGAATTGATATCAATCATCAAGTTTTTTTATCTACCTTGGAAGGTATCATATCAGAAATATATATATCTCTTTTTTGATCAGAAAATACTACTTCTTGATTGGCATCTAGTATTTCTTGATTATCTTTGACAAAAAAAGCAAAATAGCTCCCTTCCTCAAAATCATCTCCTACAATATTTACAAAAAAGTTTCAATCATATTCTTGGATTGGGTAGCTAACTTCTCATATTGTTATGTATGATAATTTATCCAAATCATATCAGTATATATCTACAAGTGTTGTTTCATTTACATTGAAGTTTGTGTTCGCTAATCACAATTCTTCTTTCTGTGATTTTGTAGATTGTTCTTGATTTTCTTCTATATCTTCTTGAGTTTCCCCATTATTATCTTCTTCTATAGGATTGTATTCTTGGATTTGTTGTTGATTTTTTTCTATTATATCATCTCAATTGTTTACCAAGGATTCTTCAAAATCAGCATACTTGAAATCTATATAGTTTTTGATATTTGATTTTTGGATATTTTGAGTATTTGATGCCTTAGTAGCATCTCCAGCAAATTCTACAACAACCAAACTTCATCAATTTCTTTCATAAATATTATAATTTGTTTGAATATCAGAAATTTTCATAAGATCTTGAATTTCATCAATCTGAAAATCCAAAGAGTCTACAAATCCAGATTTTTCAAACACAAAAACATATGTAATTTTATCATCTTTTCTAAAAGGAATATCCGAATAAAAATCATCAACCCTATTATGATTTTTTACAAAAAAATCGTATGGATCTACTTGTTGATCTTTTGTTGTATCTATCGTATGCATAGCAAAAAAAGATCAAGCAAACAACATCAAAGATAACCCAAAAACAAAAAATATATTTTTCATCACAAAATCTAATAAACATAAACTCAAATAGTTCTTTTTGTATAATCTTGAGAATTACTAAGAGTGATTGTAATTTCCTCGTCCAACAAAGACTGATCTACATCTTCAACCATAGGAGCACGATAATAAAAATTTATTGTACCATCACTAGATATTGTTCAAGTTCTATTATTATTTGATCACTCATCAGAAGCTATGGTATATGTCACTTCATCATCAAAATCATCATCAACAAATTCTATGTCTACACTAAAACTTTGCAAGGTGTCCTCTCTCAAGAATATAGGATCCGAAGAAGGTGAAACATTTCTAATAACTGGAGGTAATGCATCTCAGGTCAATACAACTGCTGATACATCCACTTCATCTATTATTGTTCTATCTGAACTATCTGCAAAAACGTTTGTGATAAACAAAAATACTCAAATCAAAACAAAGTTCAAAACAAATAGACTTTTTAGATTTATCATTTTAATTTTTTGAAATTAAACATTGTTGTTTTTCATCTCTTCCATTATTTGTTGTCTAAGTTTTTCGTTGGATTTCTTTTTCCATACAATAAACAAAATTATCAAAAATACAAATCATAATACACCTCCAATTATTACAAACCAGTTGTTGGTAACTTTGGTGTCTGTATATTCTATAGTAATTTCATCTTGCTCATAAAAATCTTTTTGTTCTCAATCTTTTCATACATAAGAAAGTTCCATTTGTAGTGTGAAGTCTCTTTGAACTGGTACTTCTTCCAAGCTTTCCCAAAAATTTAGATATGTTGCCTCCTCTGCTTCTTGGGCATAATGTTCTGATATATCCCTAAATTCTGCTCTTTGTCTTCAATCTCTGTCCAATACATTATAACCAAAACCTTGCCACTCACTTTCAAAAGCTCTTGTAGAGTCTGGCAACACATTACCACCAGCATCATTAATAGGAATATAATCCACTAATTCTTCTCATACAAAAGCTCACTGAGGCGAAGTAATTCTTTCTTTACCTATATCTTCCAACTGATTACCATCTTCATCTATGATTTCTATCCTACCTGTTGGTTGGATATGTACATTACCTTTATTTTCAAATCTTGTCTTAAAACTTATTGGGAAGCTATCAAAATGGTCTTCCTCAAAAAACTCTCACCCAAGAGCTCTTCAAAAATCAAAAGAACTCAACTCTCAATCAATTTCTACTTCTCAATCCACATCTACAAGCATCAAAGCACCTAGCCTACTAACTACAGAAACCTGACCATCTCAACCACCTGGAGAAAAAAATAGTGCTCAATAATGACCTCATGGTTCGGCATCTTCAGGAATATCTATACTAAAAGAAATCTCTCTTGTTTCTCCTGGTCCCAAAGTAATATTTTCTTGAGAAGCGGATATCCACCTGGATAAAGCATTATCAGGATTGGGTAAATCTGATCTATCAACAAATTGAGGATTACCTGTCTCATCTCAAGCAACAAAGTCTTCTTTGGATGTATATAAAGTTACAGATTCATCAGCATTATTAGAAACTCTTACTACCTCATCAACTGACTCACCAGGCTCCAGATCAAATTCAAACCTAAGAGGTGATATACTAATACCTGCAAAACCAAATCACCAAAACATCATCAAAAACACAACAAATCACAGATTTTTTTTCATTGAAACTAAGACACATATATAAATCAATAAGTAATTAATAAATATTTTTTTGTCAAATTCAAGTATTATTTTTTATTATTTATCTAAAATCAATTTTTTGTCCAAGAAGCTTTTGAAATTAGGCTCGCAAAATTTTGACACAAAAAAAGCCGGCTGCAAAAACAGCCGGCAAATTCCCAGATAGACTGGGAACTTGGAGGAGTTTTGGGAACACAATTTTATTAATCAAAATTTTTTTTATTTCAAGATCAAATTTCCAAATTTTTATCTAAAGTTTTTTGCTGCTTTTTTGAAGCAATATATCCAACATCAGCCCATCTTAGTTTGCAACAATACCCAAGGCTTATTCCATCCTTTTGGTAACAAACCATAAGAGTGGAACACTCCATCCCTTTTGTTACAATCTTTAGGAGTGGGGGTACTCCTCAACTTTGTTACAATCTTTTGGAGGGGTGACCCTCTTCAACTTTGGCGCCGAGTTAATGGAGGGTATCCTCTTCTGCGCCCGGGCGCCAAATAAGCTTGTTGAACTCAGCGTTCACCGCATCGATCTACCGCGCCCGGGCGCGAATAGAACAACATAAAAAAGCCCCACACTTGCTGGAAGTGTAGGGCTCTCTTTTGGGTATTTGCTTTGGTATCAAAAAATTCTAAGATTTTGGTTAGAAACTACCTGTGATAGTAAATTCTAGTTCATCAGAATAATTACCAGCAGGAGTATCTGTATTTATAGCTGCTTGTGGTTGAAGAGTAAAGCTTCAATTAGTAACAGGGTTATCAGTTTCAGCTATAGAAACTGAACCATCATCAAAATCTACTATTTCATAACTATCTATTGTTTCTGAAATATTACCATCATCAAAATCTACTTGATTATCTCAAGTAAGACCAAATCTATAGAATTCATCACCATCAGAACCATATTCTGTCAGATCATCTCAAGAATAAGCTATATCATCATATTGTTCATTTGTCAAAGAACCATTACTATCTACACTAATAGTAAGACCATCAGTAGCATTTGTACTACCAGTAACAACTAGGTCACCAGCATCATTAAGTTCATCCAATTCAAGCTCACCAAAATCAAGAGAAGTATCAGAAAGCTCCATACTTAGTATAGGAAGAACTTGAGCTGTCACTTCTACACTATGATCATCAGCACCTTCTACAACTACTGCTCCAGCAAAATTAGTATCATCATCATTATAAATATAACTTACTTCATAATAATCTCATTCACTATAACCACCAGATATAACTAATTCATCATCTTTTATTTCTAAATCACCTTGAGCAACTTCTATCCTATCACCTTCATATTCATCTGCAACATAAACTGTAAGATCACCTTCTTCTTGACCATCATCAAAATTATTATCACTAACAACTATATTACCATCACCATCTACTTCTCAAGTAGGAGCCTCATCAGCTCTTACACCTGGAGCTATCATAGCAAATACCAAAGCAAATATTGAACCTGTAGCCAATATTCTTGTCATCATATTTGTTCTCATTGTGTTTGTAATTTAAAAATTAAATTTATTGTTAAAGTATTTTTGAGAAAAACACCCAAAAACTCCGGAGTTTTATGTGTTTTAGTTTTTGTTTTCATCTTATATATACCTATTAAAAAATAAAAATCAATACAAAATAGATTTTTTACACAAATTTGTACACCAGTATTTCAAATATTTTTGAAAGATTATCACAATTATAAGAGACTACTCACATACACATTTTTTCTAAAAAATGAAAAAACATATCAAACAATACAAACAAAATAATTACAAAGATTGTCACACAAAAATAATACAACCTGATATTGAAAAAACTTTAATTTTATTTATAAAAATACTTATTTAAGTTTATAACTTATTAGTTAGCATGATAGATCAACAAAAAATCTTAGAAGAACTACAAGAATGCGATAGCATAGAAAAATTAGAGAACTTTGAACAAAAATACCTAGGTAAAAAATGAGAAATCAATCAAGAATTCAAAACTTTATGAAAACTTGATCCCGAAGAAAGAAAAAAGAAATGACAATTTCTTTCATCAATAAAAGAAAAAATAGAAAAAGAATTCAAACAAATCAAAAAAGACATCAAGATAAAAACAATAAACCAACAACTAAACAACGATCCTATAGATATTACAACTCCTTCACCCAACCTAAAAAAAGGTAGTACAACGGTAATCACAAAACTTAGAAGAAAAGCAGAAGATATTTCAAAATGAATGTGATTTACTATAGAATACTGAGAAGATTTAGTTAGCAAATACAATAATTTTTACTCTGTAAACATACCACCTACACACCCTGCCACTGAAATGCAGGACACAATATACTCAAAATCAAAAGATGACACAAACGACAACTATGTACTAAGAACTCATACATCAGCAATGCAAAATAAGCTACTAAAAAAATACTGAGCACCACTCAAAGTAGCAATACCTTGAAAAGTATATAGGTTTGAAAAAACTGATGCAAGTCATGATAGTGTATTTTGGCAGTTTGAATGAGTAGTAGTTGATGAATGAATTAATATACCAAACTTCAAATATATGTTGAGAAAAATACTATCTTGACTACTAGAAACTGATGTACAAATAAGAATGAGACCATCTTATTTCCCATTTGTAGAACCGGGAATGGAAGTAGATGCTTCTTGTCCAATATGCAAATGAAACTGATGCTCATTATGCAAATGATGATGATGGATAGAGATTTTATGAGCTTGAATGATACACCCAAATGTACTTCAAGAAGCAAACATAGATCCATCCAAATACTCATGATTTGCCTTTTGAATGTGACTAACAAGACTTGCAGCAATCAAATATTGAATAGATGATATAAGACTACTAAACTCTGCAGACCTAAAATTTATCAAAAGTATATAAAAAAAATCTCCATTGTTTGGAGATTTTTGTTTTAAAAGTATTTTAAACTAGCTTTTAAACTTGGTTAGTTTGATATCAGCAGATATTTTTTCTAGTTCTTGAGAGGTGGCTTCTATCTCTTCAATATTTCAATTTTTTTGTAGTTCTTGGAGTTTCTCTTGTAGCTCTAACTTCATTTTTTCAAGATTTTCTTTGGATTCTTCAGGAGTTGTAGAAGCCACAGAAGTATTTAGAATATTTATATTTCAATCTGTATAAAATATTCATTTTGAAACAGAAATAGAAATTTTATCATCATCAAAAAGAAAATCTCATGACTTGATGAAACTTTCTTCATGATTTTTGGGAACAAGCTGTATAATTCCTGCCTTAGTAGTACATGTCAAAGGAATATGATTTGGAAGTATAGCAAGTTCTCATTCCTCAGAAGGAACTATTATTTTTTTTACTTCTCACTCGAAAACGACACTATCCAAGCTAGTAATTCTCAAATACATAAACTAATATTTAATATTATAAATTATTTATTTATTTTTTTTCTTAAAAATGCAGGTGTTTCATAATCTTCTTTTGGTTTTTCAGTTGGTTCTTCTGCTTTTGGTTGTTCTGACATTCTTGTTGAATTATTATCTGAGCTTCCTGAACTAAGAGCCTTATTCACAAAGTCTTGTCATTTTGATCTTCTTGATGAAGATCATGTTGAAGCTTTTTGTGTACCTCTTATCATATCTTCTTGAGCTGACTCAGGAAATCAAGTTGCAACTATAGTAACTTTTACTTCTCAATCATAGCTTTCATCCAATGTCATTCACCAGATAATATTTGCATCAGGATTTGCTATCTCTTCTATAACTCTTGAAGCATCTTGAACCTCTACAGGAGTCAAATCTTCTCATCAAGTCACAGCAAATATTATATTTTGAGCTCATTCCAAATTGGATTCTAATAATGGATTTTCTATAGCATTTCTTGCTGCATCCACTGCTCTATTTTCTCATTCACCATAACCTATTCAAAGTAATGCTGTTCAAGAGTTTTCCATAATCACTCTAATATCTGCAAAGTCTATATTAATATCTCAAGGTCTTATAATAAGGTCAGAAATTCATTGTACACCCAACATTAATATTTTATCAACCATTGAAAATGCTTGTTTGAATGTTGTTTTCTTGTCTATGATATTGAATATTTTATCATTTGGTATCACTATCAAGGTATCCACAGACTGTTTCATCTTTTCTAATCATTCCGAAGCATTTTCATACCTTTTCTTTCATTCAAAGCTAAATGGTTTTGTAACAACTCATACAGTAAGAATTCACATTTCTTTTGCCGCTTGTGCAATTACTGGTGTTGCTCAAGTACCTGTACCTCATCACATACCTGCAGTCACAAATAGCATATCTGTATCTTGAAGAAGTTTTTTTATTTCATCAATATTTTCTTCTGCAGCCTTTCTTCAAACATCAGCATTAGCTCAAGCTCAAAGTCATCTTGTAAGATTTAGTCATATATTAACTTTATGCTCTGCAAAAGAACCTGATAATGCTTGAGCATCAGTATTTACTCATATAAATTCAACTCATTCTATTCATTCTTGAATCATTCTATTCAAACTATTAGAACCACCTCATCATACTCAAACTACTTTTATTCTAGCTCATGGTACAAAATCTGGAGTTATTTCTTGTAATGTCATTTTCTTATTATTTTAGTATATAAATTTTCAAAATAAGATTAATTTTAGAACATATCTTTAATATATTTTATTACTTTTTTCACCCATCATAATCAAACTCACATAGACATACTAAATCATCCACTTCATACTCAATACTTGTCAACCCATGCATTTACTCATATTGTATTTATATACTGCAATTTGGTTGATACATCAGATATATTATAAACTTTATCCTTTCCAAAAAAGGTAACAAGCTTAAAATATTCTTTTGATAGCTTTTCAACATTATTCATCTTTGCTCATCATCCTACTAGTACTACTCATCATGGAAGCCTACTATCTTTCCCTAGCTGTACAAGATACTCATTTATATGTTCAAAAATTTCTTCATACCTTGCGGTAATAACATCAGACAAAAATGCCACATCAATTGATTCGTCTTCTTGAGACTGATCCTCCAATAATGCAGTTCATTTTTCTTTTTTTATTTTTTCTGCATCTTTTATATCTACCTGAAGTCAAATTGAAATATCTTTGGTTACTTCCTCTCATCAAATAGGTACAACTCAATAAGTTATAGGAAATCACTCCTCATAAACCACAAAAGAAGTTTGATTATTTCATATATCTATCAACAATGTTCAAAGATCCTTATCATCAAAATCTATAGCTGATTCCGATGCACCAAGTAAGTTTGGAACAATATCCACTACATCTATTTCAAGTTTTTCAAAAACTTCTACTAATGTATTATAAAAATTCTTTGGTATAGAAAAAACATCTGCAGTAATTTCAAGCTTTTTTCACTGCATTCATGTAGGGTCTTTTAGCCTCATTTGTTCATCTATAATCCACTGTACAGGAATGATTTTGATGGTTTCATAATTTTGTTCACCGGAAGTTTCTGAAATTAGATTTGTAAGATGATCCATATCATCTTGTTGTATTGACTCATTCATTACTCTTTTTTGTTCTGAAATTCTTTTGATTTTCATATCTGGATGAGACAACCCCACATATATTTCATCTATAAAGTCACCTCAAAGTTTTTTTTCAAAACTTTCAAACAAAGCTCTAATTGAATACACAAAATCATCAACATCCAATATTTTTCATTTTCTCATTCACTTAGTTTTAACTGTATCTTTAGATATAACCACTGTACTATCTCACTCTTTTGCAAATATGATACCTTTTATATATCAGTTTCATAAATCTAAAACCAACTTTAAATCCTGCATTTAAAAAAACATTTAATTCAAATAAATTTTTTCAATAAACTCTTTATAACAAAATCAAAAACAAAGTCAAATAGTAATTTTTCTAATGTGATTACTTTTGGTTATCATTACTAATAATTGAAAATTCAATCCATTTCATTGAATGTTTGAGCCCATCTTTGACAAGTAGAATAATTTTCTCACCGTTGTGTACATTTATTATGTCTTACTTGATTAACTCTCCTATCAAAAATAATTTTGCTTATTATTCTTCTATCCTCAACATCTGCAGGAGAAAAATAAAAAGATATATATCAATAAGATTTTTGTTCATCATTATTTATTTTAACAGGCGGTGTATTTATATCTCACTGAAACAACGTTGATAAGTTGATTTCTTCTATAAGGCCTTCATCATCACTAGCTCAATCATACTCTCATATACTTACATAATATTCTCTTGAATTATCATAACAATAATTTTCTCATGTTCAATCAGATCACTCAAGCTCAATTTTTTTATAATCACTAGAAGTTCAATCTTTAATATACCTAAAACTTATATAATTGTCATCCTCATTAAAAACTAACTCATATTCATCTGGATACACAACCTCTCCTACTGATTCATCATAAAGTCATTTTCAGGTAGAAGCCATATCAATAAAGTTTTTTATCTGTCAGTATGTATGATCTACACATCATCTTGCTCTTATATAATCTCTTTCATTCATTTGAAAAAAATTACTTAATGCTGCTAAAAGTAATCATAATATAATAACAACTACAATTATTTCAAATAATGTAAAAGAATTCTTCATTTTTTTTATTTTATTTAAAATTAATCCACCAAAGGTCTAATCACATACACAAGATTTTCATCCAACTCATCCTTAAATACTACTGGTTTTTCATTATCTACAATATTAATCAAAATATTATCAGATTCAATTACTTTTATAAAATCAGAAATATATTTTCAATTTATACCAATCTTAAAGTCACTTCAGTCTATGCTAGCATTAATATTGGTATCTGCTTCTCACTTATCAGTTTCTCAAGATCTCACAACTATTTTTTTCTCATCCAAGTTACTTATATTTACAAAATTATTCACATCTTTAGTAAGAATTGAAACTTTTTTAATAGATTTTTCTAGTTGCATTTTATCAGTATTTATTTCTGTATTATACTGTCTAGGGATTATGCTTTCATTATCATAATTTGGAAAGTTTCATTGAATTAATACAGAAGTTGTATATATTTTTGAGTCTTCTAAATCTGCTACAAAGCTAACCATATTTTCTGAAAATGACACATCAATTTTTGTTCATCATTTTTCTTCTACATAATCTATCATTTTTTTTATATCTATGATATTTATTTTAGGTATTACAAGCTCCATCTCACAAAACTCTCCCTCATAAGGAATTTTGTATTCTGCCAACCTTAATGAATCTGTTCAAACAAAAACTAACTTATTTCAATCTGATTCTTGTTTCATTTTAAGCAACACTCCAGTCAATACAGGTGAAAAATTTCTTTCAGTAACAGCATAAGCAACTTTATCAATTCATTTTGACAGCTCAGATGGCTTGATAGAAGCAGCTACATCAGAGGAAACAGAAGGTGCAGCTACATATTCAGATATAGAAATTCATTTTACTTTAAAAACATCACTTGTTGTGTTTATTGTTAACATATCAGTATTTTCATCTATTTCTAGTTTAACCTCATCATCATCCAAACTTCTAATAATATCAGAAAAAACTTTTGCATTTACAGTAAGTCATCACTGAGCTTCCACTTGAGTATTTATTTCAAATTGTATATATTTTTCCATATCAGTTGACTTAAAAACAACTTTATCGGATTCAGCCTTTATATATATATTTTCTAGCACAGGCAGTGTAGAGCTTTTTGAAACAAATCTTGTACAATTATCCAATATTTCTTGTAATTTTGATGTAGGTATAGTTGCTATCATTATTTTTTAGTAAATTTATAAATTATTTTCAAAAGTTTCTCTCTTTATAAACATTATTGAACCAAGACAAAGCTTCATCCAAATCTTTAGAATTAAATTCTGGACATTTTTTTTCTGAAAAATACAATTCTGCATATCACACCCACCACAGCATAAATCCTGAAAGTCTTTTTGCTAAATTTCATTTTGTTCTGATAACTAATTCTATATTCGGCAAGTCTCAAAAATCAAGATGTTTTGATAAATTTTCTTCAGTAATATCGTCTTGAATATCATTCAAATTGTATTTTCATTGTTGTATCATATTGGAAGCCATATTTTTAATACCTCTAACAACCTCATCTCTTCATCAATAATTTATAGCCAACACAAGATATTTATCAGTATCAAAAGTTAATTCTTTTTGTTTATCCTTTAAAAAGTCTGCCAAATCTTTTGGTATACCATCCAAGTTTCATACAAATCTAAAGTTGACTTTTTTTTCTTTTAAAAACTTTTCCAAATTAATAGGTACTTTTTTATACAAACCAAAAAGGTAATCCAACTCTTCATTTGTTCTTCATTTTCGATTTTCTGTACTAAGTCCCCATATACTAAATACTTTTATATCAGTATTAGTAAAGATATGATTACAAAGTTCAATACATCTATTAAATCACTCAAGATGTCACCAAAATTTTGGTATATTTTGAGTTTTCGCCCAAGTCCTATTTCAATCAGGGATTAATCAAACATGCTTTGGATAATTCATCATCAAATTTACTCATATAAATTTTAAGAAATAACTAACTCTTCAAAATTTTCTTTATAATAAAGTTTACATTTTTTAAGAATTTGCTCAACTTTTTCTATATCTGCCAAATCTTTTTTATCAATTTCTAATTTCAAACTAAAATTTCAATAATATTCATGTTGTTTAAACTTTTTAAGTATTGTAGGAAGTTTCAAAGATCAATCTCACAATGGCACATGTCATACTCAAGTTTTAGTTTTGTCTGATAAATAAACTACTCATATATGAGGAACAAAGCCAGAAATTTTTCTTAAAAAATTAATCTCCAAAGCCTGTTCATCTATATTTGCCACATCAAATCACAAATACACTTTATATTTCTTAATTATATCAACGATATTATTAAAATGATACTCTGGTATAGGCAACATAAAAAGACTACTTTTGGGAGGATTTATTATAGAAAATTTTATGTTTGGGTTTTGTCTTTTATATGAAGAAATATTATTGCTAATAAACCTATATGATTTCCAATTTGTAAAACGAGGAGGATTTATTGTTATGTTTTCAACTCAAAGCTCTTTAGCCATATCTACAGCTTTATTCATTTCTTTTGAATTTGTGTTTGATGAAATCTGAATCACCTTTACTGGCATTTCATACTTTTCAGAAAGTTTTTTAACATATTTTGAGCTCCAACTATCAAAACTCTTCCACATTGCAAGATCTATTCAGTCAAAATTTATGTTTCTAGCAGTTTCAAATATCAAGTCTAGTCAATATCACGACAAACTATCAGTGCTAAGCAAAAACTCTGCTTTATTTTTTTTAATTTCCTCTTGTTCACTCATTAATTTATTATACAAAATAAATCATACACAAATTAGAATTTATGATAAATATTTTAAGTTATTTTTCAACTAAAAATAAGTCTTTCAGATATTTAATTCTTCTTTTAGGTTTATCTCATATATCATCTCTTTCTATAATATCATCTAACTGATTTGTAATATTATTTATTTGCCTTTCTCTTAGAATAGTATTTGAACTCAATAGTTCTTCATCTATCTTTTCATAAACTAACTCTACCCTTCTTTTCTCATCAGATGACAGCTTCTTTGATTCCTCTAAAGTTTCCTGATTTTCTACATCTTCCTCATTATCCATTTCAAAATTTTTTAAAATCTGATAAACTTCCACTACCTCTTTTTCTGATCAGATTGTATAAGAAATTTGTTTTCATTTTTTTGATTCTAAATTATCAAACTGGATATCACAAACTCACATATAACAAAAAATTTTTTCTATTTTATTTGATGATTTTTCTTTTACTACATAAGTAAGAAATTTATTTAGGTTTCAGTCATTAACTAAAGCAGAGACTAAAATTCAAGGACAGTTTGATATTATATAATCAGCATTATTTTTTAGATATTCAAATCTTTCATCATAATTACTAAAATTAATCCATCAATCCTTATAATGATTTATATTAAAACATTTTTTAGATTTTCAAAAATAATTGTATCAGTTTGGGTTTTCTGTATCATCAAAAGTAGGATCATAATATTTATCTTCAATTTTTATCCAAGAATGTAAGTACTCCTCCAAGTCTAATTCATTTTTAACAATTGGCTGTACTTCACCTACCACTCTTTCAGCCTCTAATCACATAATTCCTGCAAGAAAAACAAATACTTTTACATATCAATCACAGACAACATTTAATCAATCAAAAAATCATCATATTCTCCAAGGATACATATCATTTGGAAGATTATTTAAGTCTTCTACTACATCATAATTGTATGAGGTATTTTCTATTATATAATCATAAATTAGCTTTATCGTATCATCATTTTGATTGTCTGGGCTAATTTTGGAGTTTATTTTATCTATAACATCATTAATTTGAGAATAATTTTCTCTAAAATATTGTATATCATAATCCACAAAATCATTTTTGGGAAGAAAAACAACTCAATCTTTTGAAAAACAAGTCTTATCAGTTTTATTTTTTCAAAGAAGAACAGTGTTGTCATTATCTATCTTAATTAAATCAGTATGATTTGACAGAAATTCATTAGGAATATTATCTAAATTTTCACAATTTCAAGAGTCGGCAATATTTTCTTTTTTTTGTAAAACATAAAATTTATCTTCATTTTCAATTTTCACAAAAAAAGTATTACTATCAAAACCTAAAAACCTATTTATATTATAATAACTTTGAAAGTCTGAAATTTCATACAATGAAACACTTCACAAAAAATAGTAAGTATTATCTTTATTGGATACATAAGGCTCATTTGAAAAAATTTGATCTTGCAATTGTATATACTCATAATTGGTTTTTATATAGTCAAAAAAATCTTGAGCATAAGTGTATCAACTGATCAAGCTCATAAAAAGAAAAAAAGATAAGATTTTTTTCATATTAATTTTTGTTTTGTTTAAATATTGTTTATTATAAATAATTTTACATAACTTTCAATAAAAAAACCTGAAAGTAGTATTTCAGGTTTTTATAGATTATCAAGAATAATTTTCTCAGATATGACCCGCTATTTTTACAGAAGGATTCAATACAGGCATATCATCATTCCAGTTTGCAGGACAAGCACTTCAAGGATTTTCATTAACAAACTTTAAAGCCTTAAGTTTTCTTATCAAGTCTTTTGAACTTCTTCATATTGGCTCAGTTACTATCTCAATAGACTTCAATACTCAATTTGGATCTATAATAAATGTTCATCTTTCTGAATTTCAAGTCTCTTCATTCAGAATTCAAAAATATCTACTTAGAATTCATCTTCTATCAGATATCATAGGATATTTTAGGTCATTCAAAAGTTTTTCATTTTCTACCCATCATTTGTGAGAAAAAACTGTATCAGTACTAGCAGCCAAAACTTCAACATCTCATAACTTATAAATTTCTTCTATTGACTTATTTAAATCTTTTAATTCAGTAGGACAAACAAAAGTAAAATCAGCAGGATAAAACATTATAACCAACCATTTTCATTTATAATCACTAATTTTTTTGTTAATTACATCATCACTTGTAGGATCATACATTTCCAAGTCAAAATCTAATATTTCATGTTCAATTTTTACCATAGGATAATTACTTGTAGCTTCTGATAATAATTCTTCTTTCATCATTTCTTTATCCATTTTTTTATTTTATAATATAAATCACAATGAGATAATAGTAAATCAAATCTAATAATAAAACACAAAAGTTAGGCAATATTATTTATTTCAATACTTTCTTTCTATTTCTTCTTGTTTTTTCTTCATATACTCTTGAAATTTTTCTTTCTTAAAAAAGTATATATAAAATGCTCATCATATTAACAATACAAGAACAATCAAAGGAAATGAATCAATTATCACTTCATAATAAGAAACAAATAAAACTCATAATACAACCACTGTAACAGCCCACAAAATAGAACCTATAAAATTATATATCATAAAAGAGAATTGCTTCATTCACATACTTCAAGCTATAAATGGAATAAAAGCTCTTGTCATAGGGTGAAATTTACTAAGAATAACTGCTATTGGTCAATATTTATGTATTCAAGATTTTATATAATCAAGCTCTGTTTCTCAAATTCAAAACCATTCTCAATACCTTTTAAAAAATGCATCACCTACATAATAACCAAGAATATATCAGGTATAATTACCCAATACAGCTCATAACGCTGCTACTACCATTACATTTATTAAAAATTCCTGACCAAAAAAACCTCAAACTGTAAGTAACACGGTCTGTCAAGGCAACAACATTCAAACCAAAGGAAAACTTTCTATAGCTGCACTCAAAAATGCTATCAAATAATTCCAGTTTCAAAGTCATTTAACTACTTCTTCTATCCATTCTATTATATTTTTAATTACTTCTGGATAAAATATTGTGATAAAAGCAAGAATGAAAGTTGTTACAATTATCGTAATATTTAAGACATGAACCAAAAAATACCCTATCTTTTTTCGCATAATTATAATTTTTGATTTATTTTATAAAAAAAATTAATATAGCTTTTATTATAAAAACATTTCTTTAAAAAACATATTTAAAAACTTTTCTATTTTAAACAACTATCTTTTTAAAACAAGAAATTTTTTTAACTTTTGGAAAATAATTGTATAATACCTAATTTTTGTTGTTCACAAGTAAACAAATAATAATAAAATTTATATAAATTTAAATACTAACCCCAAAAAATGAACTACAAACTACCAATACTAAATTATTCATATGATGCACTAGAACCATATATAGATAGTAAAACCATGGAAATTCATCATAGTAAACATCATCAAACATATATCGATAAATTAAATACTAGTATTGAATGAACACAGTTAGAATCAAAATCTTTGGAGGAGATGTTTGAAAATATAGATAAATTACCTATTGCTGTAAGAAATAATTGAGGTTGAACATTCAATCACAATCTTTATTGGGATATAATGTCACCAAGCTGATGATGAAAGCCAGAAGGTAATCTACTATATGAGATAGAAAACACATTTTGAAGTTTTGAAAAACTACAAGAAGAATTAGAAAATGCATGAATCACACAGTTTGGATCATGATGGGCATGGCTTATTATTGACAACAACTGAAAGCTAAAAATTACAAAGACCCCAAACCAAGATAATCCTATGATGAATATAATTAATGAAGAAGATAGATGAAAACCTATCTTATGAATAGATGTATGGGAACATGCATACTATCTACAATATCAAAATAAAAGACCTGAATATCTTAAAAACTTTTGGAATGTAATAGACTGGAAAAAAGTTGAACAATATTTTGAAAAATATAGATAATTAAATAAACAATAAGTAAACCTTATAATAATAGCTAAAAATAAATATTGTAATTTCAAATTTATGTTATTTTACAATTTTGAATTTATCCAAAACATATACTACTTAAATAAATAAAACAATAAACTATTTTATAGGTTGAATTTTTTATATAAAAAATTATATATTTGTTTGTTTTATTTATAAAATTCATAATATGTTCTTAAAACTAAAAGAACCTGAATGGTGAAAATTACTTCTTGAAAACTTAAATGATTTTGCAGATAAAAACTATTTTTTATCTAAGTACATTCCTATAACAGCAGATATTTTTGTGTTTGTTTATCCAATATATTTAGTATATTTGTATTTGTATGGAGTTTACAATAAAAATGTAAATTATAAATATGCTTCATTATATATATTTTTTTCTTGAGTTACCAGTATGATAGTAAGTCAAGCTTTTCAGTTTCTAATTATTAAAGATAGACCTGAAGATCATATAGAATCCCAAAAAAACCTAGTATTAGAACACCTACCAGATGTAAGTATTCCATCAGATCATATGACTCTAAGCATGGCTATTGCAACCTCTTCTATGCTATGGGGATTACAAAATAAAAATAGATTTTTATTGGCTTTCTCTTTTGTTTTATTTATTTTCTCTTTTATTATGTGAATATCTAGGGTGATGTGATGAATACATCGACCTACTGATATAATAGCTGGTTTCTTTTTATGAATTTTATGTCCTTTGATTTTAATAAGACCAAAAATTTATTGATTCTTTAAAAAACGAGTTTTTGATCCATTGATAATATTACAAAAATATATTTTTGAAAAGCTTTTTTGAATAAAAGAATACTAACTAAAATTTATAGTTTGAAATTCACTTTTTTATAATTATATATAATACTATATTGGTAATACAAATTATTTTAAAAATTATATTGTAAATTATGTGATTTTATTTTTTAAGACATTGAAAAGTTTGAAACAATTTAGATTGATTTTTGAATGGATGAGAAGAAAACCAAGAACTTTCAAATCAATGATTAAAAGATTTTGAAGATGCTAATTTTCAAGAAAAACTCAAAAAACTTAATATTGATAAAATATTTTCATCAAAACTTATAAGAGCTATTCAGACATCTCAAAAAGTTGCAGAAATAATTTGATACAATAAAAATATAATAAAAGATAACAGATTAAATGAACAAATGTATTGAGAATTCTCCTGAAAAAAAGTAGATGATCTTTTAGAAAAATATAATTGCAATAAAACTCAACTTAGTTATATTTACAGAACTAAAAATGAAAACTGAGAAACTTGGGAAGAGTATGTCTCAAGAATAAGGTCGTTTTTAATAGATAATACAAAAGAAATTAATAATAAAAATGTTCTAGTGGTAGCTCATTGATGAGTATACAAAGCATTAATTTCAATTATTCACTGAAAATCATTAAAACAAATTCTAGACGAAAAAGAATGATTAGATAATTTATGATTAGCTTATATTCCAATTAGTTAGTTTTTTATTTTTGTAAAAATATTTAATGGTAGATATTCAAGACATCAAATTGCCTCCTAACTCTCAGGAAGCCGAAAAATGAGTTATATCAAGCATAATACTTGATAATGATTCTTTGTACTCAGCAACATCATATTTTATAAATGCTGAAGATTTTTATCAAAAAGAACATCAGTTTATTTATGAAGCAATTTCTCAGTTATGGGAGTCCAATAAAACTATTGATGTTATTACTATTTCTGACCAACTTTCAAAAAATTGAAATCTTGAAAATATATGAGGTATTGACTATCTTTACGAATTATCAAGTTTCGTATTAACTCCTACTGTAGTATGAGAGTATTCTAAGATTGTTAAAGAAAAATCCATATTAAGAAATATATTAAAAACATCCCAAAAAATAGCATGAGATGTATATGAAGAAAAAGATACTTGACAAATACTTGATAATATAGAAAAAAGAATATTTGACTTGACTCAGATAAATACAAGTAGTTCTTTGGCTCACATAAAAGATATACTCAATCAAAGAATGGAAGAATATATGGAAATTGTTGATGATCCATCAAAGGTAGACAAATGAAAAGTTTTATCAACTTATTCTCACTTGGATAACTTATTGGGAGGATTTAAGCCAGGTGATTTGGTGATTTTGGCTGCAAGACCAAGTATGTGAAAAACATCATTTGCTATAAATCTACTTATAAATGCTGCTATAAAGCAAAACAAGTATGTTGCAATGTTTTCCTTGGAAATGTGAAATGACCAAATTGTTGATAGAATACTATCTTGTGTATCTGAGACACCTTTAGGAAAAATTCACAGATGAGATCTTCACGAAGAAGATTTTGCAAATATATGAGAAGCAATGGAAAAATTATCTGAGGTAAACATTTTTCTTGATGATAAATGATGAGCTACCATTCCCGAACTAAAATCAAAACTAAGAAGACTAAAAATAGAAAAAGGAGGGCTGGACTTGATATTAATAGATTACCTTCAATTAATGAGCTGAGCATCTTCAAAGTTTGCTGGAAATAGAGTACAAGAAATTTCAGAAATATCTAGATGACTTAAAGAATTAGCAAGAGAACTTGAGGTTCCTATTTTAGCTTTATCTCAACTTTCTCGTGCAGTAGAACAAAGACCAGATAAGAAACCTCAACTTTCTGATCTTAGAGAGTCTTGAGCTATAGAACAAGATGCGGATGCAGTTTTGATGTTATTTAGAGAAGATTATTATGATCCTGATACAGACAGGAAGTGACTTGCAGATGTTTTTTTGAGGAAAAATAGAAATTGACCAGTTTGAGATGTAGAACTTGTTTTTGTAGATAATGTTATGAAATTTTATGACAAAGCAGAAGAAGAAAGCGGATATCTAGAATAAATTTAATTTTTTTCGCAAGAGATGATAAAAATAATATCTGTATGAGATAGTGATAAACATTTTGATAAAGCTATCTTTGAATATCAAAAAAGACTTGGAAAATCAGTTGAACTGATACCTATAAAACCTGTTAAATGAGAAAGTATAGAAAACACTATAAAGTTTGAAACAAAAAAAATTTTAGATAAATTAAAAAAATATCCAAATTTCCATAAAATAATCCTAAACAAAAGTTGAAAACTGGTAGACTCTCATTATTTTTCACAATTTTTTCCCTGAAACAATAATACAGCTTTTATATTAGGAGGCCCATATGGTCTAAATACTTCACTTCTTTACCCTAGCATACAGCAAGAAATCTCATTTTGAAAAATTACATTGCCACATTGAATTGCCAAACTAGTTTTACTAGAACAGCTTTATAGATGATATACAATATCAATAAATAAATCGTATCATTACTAAATTTTATTCATTCCAGTACTTGTATTTATCTATTTGTCATGTTACAATTTTTTGATAATAATCTGCTATTTCATAAGATTTATCAGCACTATAAGAAATAATATTTCAGTTTGTTTCTTGTATTTTTTGAATAGGAGTTACTTCTGCAGCAGTTCATACAAAAAAAGCCTCATCAAAGTTTTGTATTTTATTTGGAGAAATTGAAGTCTCTTCAACTATATATCATAAATCTTTTGCTACTGCATTTGTTATTGTATCCCTAGTTATTCAAGGAAGAATTGACTTAGAATTTGGTGTATATAAATACTTATCTTTTATAAAAAAAATATTTTCACCAGGTCATTCAGCAACATTTCATTCATTATCTAAAAGCAAAGCCTCATCATATCAATTGGCTTTTGCTTCGGTATTAGCAAAAACACTATTTATATAATATCAACTTATTTTTGCGGTCATAATTGCAGACTGAGGATGTGGTCTTATATAGCTGGAAATACATACATTTATAGGATTTTCTGATAGGTATTTTCACCAACTTCGTACTGATATACTAATGTTTTGCTCAGCTCAAGCAGGGTTTAATCACATTTTACCTGATCAATACCATGCAATTGGTCTTATATATCAATTTTCTATTCAGTTTATTTTAATAAGTTCTTTTGTTGCTTCATTTAAATCGTTTATAGAAAAATCTGTATTTATATTGATACATTGCATACTATGAACAAATCTTTTCATATGGTCTGTAAGCCTAAATATTTTTGGTCATTTTTCTGTTTGATAAATTCTAATTCATTCAAACACTGCTGTTCAATAATGTAAAGCATGATTTACTGTATGTATTTTTGAGTCATCCCATTGCAATTTTTTTCAGTTTTCTCGTATATATTTTGTTTCAAATCCCATTTTTTAAAATAAATTTCTAAAATATATTTTATAGTTTAAGAATATTTCTTGAAAATTCAATTTTAAGTATTTAATATTTATCACAAAAAATCAAACACAATTTATTGACATTTTTGCGCAAATAATTATAAAGAATATACCATCCATACAAAAGGAGTACAACTTATGGAAATGCCAAGCAAATTTGCCTTTAAATGTCCTGATGGACAAACTAGGAGATTCAAAATCCAAAAGGAAATTGGTGGATTTGGAATCTATGAAAAACAAGGACTGTTTGGAGATAGAAAAGTAGCCAAAGTAGGAAATGAAAATGATATTGTTCCTACTATCAAAAGCCTTTTTTCTTGAATCTCAAAGCCGGAATGGAATTCACCATTTCGGCTATTTTTTAATTTTTGTATAATCAATTAATTCAGTACTACCAGTTTGCCTATTTATAACTTCTACAATATTTTCTCAAGAAGATAATGTTTTGTCTGAAACTACTATTTTATATGGAAAACCCACCAAATCAGCATCTTTTAGCCTATATCATGGAGATTCTTTTCTATCATCTAAAACAGCTTCTATTCAACATTTTTCAAAGTAATTATATATTTCTTCAGCTTTTTTATATCATGTCTCTCATATTGGAATTATATCATATTTATAAGGAGCAATATTTTCTGGCCAAATAATTCATTTTTCATCATTAAACACCTCCACAACTACTCACATTAAACGAGAAGTTCATATTCAATAACATCACATTTGTACTAATTCCTGAGAATTAGTTTTGTCTTGATAAAAAAGATTAAATGCTTTTGAAAATCTATCATACAATTTAAATATATTTCATACTTCTGCAGCTTTTCTTTTTTCAAGCTCTCTTCAAATTTTTTTAGAGTATATTGATGAAATATTTTCTCATTCTTTTACTATATCAAAAATATCTGTCATACATTCAGCTAATTCTTCATTGATTGCATAATTAGTTTTTGTATCTATCCAAATATTATCTTCTCATGCATTAGTTAATGTTTGGAATTCTATAGAAGGTTTGTCGGAAAAATCTCATCAAGGTGCTTCTACTTCATAAGTTAATTTGCCAAGTCATACTCTATCAAAAATTTTTCTATATGCTTTTGACACAAGCTCAAAATATTCATCTAAATCTTTTTCATTTTCATGAAAACTATACAAATCTTTCATAGAGAACTCTCTTCACCTCAAAAGTCAAGATTTAGCTCTTTTTTCATTTCTAAATTTTGTTTGTATCTGATAGATATATCTTGGTAAATCTTTATAAGATTTTATAAATTCTTCTGCTATAGGAGTAATAATCTCTTCATGGGTGGAATTCAAAGCAAACATATGTCATCAAGCTCATTCAAGTTTGTATAAAACATCTATTTCATCCCATCTTCATGTGGCCTCCCAGTTAGCTTTGGACGACAATACAGGCATAAAAACTTCATTTCATCAAATCTTATTCATCTCTTCCCTAACAATATTTTCTATCTTTCTCAAAACTCTTAATCAGAAAGGTAGATATGTATAAACTCATGCTATATTTCTTCTAACAAATCATCACCTTGTAAGCAATTGAGCATTTATAGACTTTTCTTCTTCTGAAGATTGTTTTGAAGTTTTTACAAAATAATTACTTAGCCTCATTTGTTCAATATAAGTATATTAAATTAACTACTTTTTCTTCTTCAAGATTTTTTAACTAAATACTTCATTCTTTCTATATAATCTTCTATTCATAATAGTTTTTGAAGTCATTCATGTTCTTTTAATTTTTGTAATACTTTTTGCTCAATTTGTCTTACTCTTTCTCTAGTGACATTAAATTCTGCTCATACTTGTTCCAAAGTATATTTTGGTCAATCTATACCATATCTCATTTTAATAATTTTTGCTTCTCTTTCATCAAGCATTGAAAGAATTTTATCTAAATTTGTAGAAACTGTTTCTCTTTCTACATAATTGTCTGGAGTCAAAGTTTTTTCATCTGCTATCAAATCTCAAATACTATTTTTTCAATCATCACCTACTTCAGCATCCAAAGAAATATTTCAAAAAATCACTTCTTCAAGCTTTTTAACTTTCTTGTATGGATAATCTAAATATTTAGCAATTTCTTTGGCATTTGGCTCTCTTCCATATCTTTGAAAAAGCTCTTGTGATGCTCTATTGAATGCATTTATCTCGTCAATTAAGTGTACAGGTATTCTTACATTTTTAGTTATATCAGCTATTGATTTTGTAATAGACTGCTTTATCCACCAAGTTGCATATGTAGAAAACTTAAAATCTTTATCTGGATCAAACTTTTCAATAGCTTTTATAAGTCATATATTACCTTCTTGAATTAAATCCATAAAAGATAGTCTAGATCACAAAAATCTTTTGGCGATACTAATTACCAACCTAAGATTTGATTCCATAAGAATTTTTGTAGCCTGTTCATCTCAATCTTTTATTCTTCTTGCCAATGATTTTTCTTCATCAGCTGTCAGCAACGGTATTTTAGAAATATCATTAAAATAAAGCTTTATGAAGTCCTTGTATTGAACATCATTTATATGATGTTCATTTTCATATAAGGATACTTTTCAAAGTTTTCTATCCTGCTTTTCATCCTTTGCCTCTTTTTCTAATATCTCCTCTATTGTTTCAATTTTTATACTCAACTTATCTGCAACATCATAAAACTTTTCTACAATTTCTATTTGTTCATCAATATCACTTACTTTACTTATTATTTCATCTTCTGTAATATGTCACCTATCCAATCAAGTATTTAAAAGGTCTTGTAAATTTTCTGGAAGCTCTTTTATATCTTCTTTTAATTTGTCCCAAAGCTTTTGTTTAGCCATAAATAATAATTTCTAAAAATATAAATATATTTAATATATTACGAAAAAAATCAAAAAATATAACCACATAATAATAATTTTTCAATAAAATTCAAACTTAAATTAGACTTTTTATATATAATACAACAAATAAAGATAAATAAAAATCCATAAAAAAACAATTGGCCAAAATTTCAACTGAAAACTTGACTTTGATATTTTATGTGAAAATAAGATCATCCCTAAAACTCATCATATTATTCATCAAAAAAGATTAGATAATAATAGTATATTTTCACTTATTCTCCAATATCAAAAATAGGCTTTAAATTTATCTATAGCAAAAAGAAAAAATACTATAATATTAATTATTATCAAATAATACAAAAAAATCATAAAAGAATAATTAAGCTAAATCAATCTGAGAAAGCACCTCATTTCATTCTTTTCTTGCATAAATAATAGCTTTCAAACAGTCTTCTCAACTACAAATACTTTCCCAAAACATATGAGAATAAACCATTGTTTCTTGTTGGTAGGCTGGCTTTCATTCAACTTTTGCATAAAACTTATTTATAATTTCAAAATCTTCATCTAAAAGTTCTTGTCAGTTAATAATATGCTTTTTGTAGACTTGTATCAAAGATTCTGATAGTTTTTTGTTTCAACTTATCATTAAAAACTCTAACCTATAAAACTGTAATTGTTCATCCTGAGTAAGACTTTCTTTTTGTTTAAGCTCCCTGTACTGCTTTCTTTGAGTTTCTGAAAAAACTTCTTTCAATACATCTTCAACTCTTTTTTTAACTCATTCAAAAACATTTCTTAAATCCTCAGTAAAAGACATCACATCAAGGCTATTAGTTACTGCAGTTTGTGTCATTTTGTTTTTATTTTTTATTTAAATTAATAATTTTATTTTAACCAAATTTAAACAAATTGCAAAAAATAATAATTATTTAAAAACAACCTCTTGCAATTTTCCTGACAAATCATCATGAGAAGTTTTTTTATTTGAATATAATTTTCAGACCATCAGTACCAAGTTCATTTTTTTTGATATTCAAAAAGAACATTTAATTTTTTTCATTTATTTATTTTCTTGAATTTTTTTTGATTAATTTCAGAAAGATTAAAAAGTTTTTTTTCTCTTTGATTTTTTATTGAATCATCAATTTTACCTTTATACAATGAAGCAGGAACTGAATCTCATTTTATATGAGAAGAAAATGGAAATATATGCATATTCGTAAAAAAATATTTTTCAAGCATATTATATGTTATCAAAAAATCTTCATAAGTTTCTTGAGGAAATCACACAATTATATCTGCACCAAGATTGATTAAATCTTTATCATCTCTTTTTAAACTTCTAATTGTTTCAATTTTTTCTATCAATTCACAAGATGTATAATTTCTATTCATATTTTTTAAAACCTTATCTGAAAAACTTTGTACAGAAAAATGAAAAAAAGGCATTATTCTTTTATTTTCTATCACATCAAAAAAATAATCATCGAGAAATTCTGGAGAAATAGATGATATTCTAATTCTTGGAATATTTGTATAATTCAAGATATCTCTTAGAAGATGTGAAAATTTACTTTCTTTTGAATTTCTTGTATTGGAAGCTCACCATGCAGAAACATTTACTCAAGTTAATACCACCTCTTTTCATCAGTATTTATGAAATTCATTTATTTCATCTATTATCTCTTTTTTATTTCTATTTCTACTTTTTCATCTTTTTTTGCTGTTATACAAAAAGTACAGTTGGTATCACAACCATTTTGTATAAGTATATTTTTCCTAGTATATATACTTTTTTCATATCATTTAATAGTATCAAAATTTCATTTAGGAGACTCAGGCAAAAGCCTAATATTGTAAAAATAATCTTTTAATTCTGGAAACTGATCTAACAGTTTTTTTTCATCAATTATATTTCATTTATCGATACTACCACATCATGCTAAATATACTATTTTTCATTTTTTAATTTGTGATTTAGCTTCTTTTATCCATTTTGTTTTTGCTTTATCAGTAACCTGACATGAAACCAACAAAAAATAATTTCTATCGTAAATATTTTGTTCATAAAAATAGTTTAACCATTGATTTGCATAATATTTATTTAATCTACATCAAAAAACTTTGTAATCCATAGAAATTTAAATTATAAAAATGCATAAATAAATATACTTACCACAAAAAATACTAATATAGCAAGATTGATCAAGTTTTTAATTTTTTCTTTTTCAAGCTCTTGGCTTATTTGTTTGTTTTTTAAATTTATTTTTTCTTTTTCTATTTGATGTTGTTCTTTTTCTTGATTATAGTCAGGCAAAGCTACTGTATTAGCTAACTTACTTTCAAGTTCTGTAATAGTTTTTTGCATATTGAATATCATGGCATTTTTGGCTTCTATTTGCTTATCTTTTTCTTGTAATACCTCTACCATTTCTTTTAATCAGTCTGCTGAATTTTGTTGAGACACCTCTCATTGCTCCCAAGAGGTATTTTTAACTATTGATAAACTTTCATTTTGTTTTACACCAAAAAGTTGAGATTTGAGAGTTTCTATCTCATCTTCAGACAGATATATCTTATTTGCATGTTTTTTGTAAGAAATAGTTCATCTTCTAATATATCTATCTATTGTTCTTGTAGATACATCTAATTTTTTAGATGCTTGTTTTCTTGTCAAATTATATGTCAAACTCATCATTATCATATCAAGATCCAAAAAATGCATTTATAGTCAAAACTAACAAAGCTCAGCAAGCTCAAGACAAGATAAAAAGATATGTCATCAACAAGTTAGTTCATATATCCATATGCAAAAAATCAAAACTTCCTCTTTCTCATAAATTTTGAAAATACAAAATCAACAGCAAAACTGATAAAACAATCATTAGTACCAAATATACATATTTCATTATAATTTTTTAAGTAATAAATTAGCAATACTTACTACAATTGATAATATTACAACTTGCAAAAATGTTCACAAGACTATCTCTATTTCTAATGGTAAAATATCATTTACAGTATATGCATAAAGATAAAATATTCAAATATTAATTATAATACTCATTAATCAAGACATCAACAACATCAATGGAAACACTAATGCCTTCAATAACCTTTTTATAACTTCATCAAACACCCAGAATGTAGCTCAAAGAGCAAATATCAATTCAAGAGTAATAGCAGATTTAGGCTCGATACTAAATCATAATTCAGGAATATATCTTGCAATTACATATATTACAAACGCATTGATTAATATAGATGACAGTATTTTATTTATCATTTTTTTAAGTTAATCAATAAAAAAGTTATTTTTTCATTTTAAGCTTATCTATTTCATATTGTATATCCAAAATCCTATTTTTTACTTCTTCTATTTTTTGAGTTTTTTCTTCCACCACTTTTTCTGGAGCTTTTTCCATGAATCATGGGCTTGTAACTACACTTCTCAATGATTGCAAAAACTGCTCTTCTTGTGATTTTTGCTTTTCAAGGTTTTCTATTTGCTCAGCAACACTTATTTGTTTTATTCATTTCAGCCCAAGTTTTACATCAAAAACAACACCTACATGATATTCTTCTGGAATTTGTTCATTTTCTGATAAGTAACTAATATTATTTACTCAAATAAGAGAAGTAAATATATTTTCATACTGCTTTAAAAACTCTAAAAATCTTGAGTTTGATTGAACACAAATATCAACTTTTTCATGTGGTTTTAATTCGGATTGATGTCTAAGATTTCTTCATTCTGAAATCAAATCCATCAATAAGTTTATTTTAGAGTTTTTTTCTCAAACTTCAATTGTTTGAGGATAATCTGAAACTATCAAAAATCACTCAAATCACAAAAGACTCCACAATTTTTCTGTCACAAAAGGAGCATAAGGATGCAAAAGCTTAAGTATTGTTCAGATTCAATACAGCAAAACTTTTTGGGTATACTCTGAAGAACTTATTTTGGATATCTCTATATACCAATCACAGAAATCATGCCAGGCTACCTTAACTATATTTTGTCAAAATTCTCATAACATAAAATTTTTGAAAGACTTTTCTCACAAAACAACTAATTCATTAATCTGATTTACAATCCATTTATCAAAATCATTTAAGTGCTCAAAATTTTTATTTATATCCTCTCTTATAAGATCATAATCAATAGTTGATGCATTGTCTCAAATATAATTTACATGGATAAACCTAGTGGCATTCCATAGTTTATTTATAAATCTTTTGTTGTACTCAACTTTTTCCATAGAAAATTTTGTATCATTACCAGGAGTTGTTCACAAAACCAAAGACAGTCTCATACTATCAGCTCAATAAGTTTTAATTACTTCTGCAGGATCAATGTTATTTCATTTTGATTTCGAAAATTTTTCTCAGTTTTTATCTTTTACCAATCAATGCAAATAAACATTATCAAATGGTTTTTGACCTAAGTTTTCCCATCACATCATAACCATCCTTGCTACTCGGAAAAAAAGTATATCATATCAAGTTCACATAACCTGATTTGGATAATACCTTTCAAAATCAGTAGTTTTTTCTGGCCATCACAAAATACTAAAAGGCCAAAGAGATGAACTAAACCAAGTATCTAATACATCTTCATCTTGTTTTAGTTTTTGAGAATCACAAGATTGACAATAAAAAATAAACTCATAAAAATCTCATTTTTCCTGAATTCAATATGACTCTCAAAGAATATCAACTAATTTATCTCACTTACTTAATATATCATTTTCTTTGGAAGACATGAAATCTAAGACATCTTCTAATTCTTCAACCTCATTTAGTAACTTGGAATCATTTTTATATTTTGTTTTATAAATATCAATGTATGTTCTATAAATTTTTCACTGATGAGGAAGAATACTGTCATCAAACAAAACATTAATCAACTCTTCTATATTAAAATGCTTTTTTAGCTTTAAATCTGAAATCAAGTTAAATATTATCATAGACAGTATAGTGTATTTAGATGTTTTTTCATTTTGCTTGATTGAAGATATAACTGAATCTTCATCATAAACATTTTTATGTCAGTTTTCACAATACCAAACAGGAATTCTATGTCACCACCAAAGCTGTCTACTTATACACCAAGGCTTAATATCATTAAGCCAATTGAAGAAATTTTTATTAAACCTTTCAGGACATATATTTACTTCTCAATCATTAACTAGATCTATAGAAGCCTGAGCAGAATCTTTTGTGTCTACAAACCACTGTTTACTCAACATAGGTTGAATTCTTGTATTATATCTTTCAGAATAAGGCACCTTTGTTGTATATTTTTCTATTTTTTCTAAATTTCAAATCTCATCAAGCATTTGAGTTAGGTTTCCCATCACATCTTTAGCTTTGTGTCATTCAAACTCCCCTGCCCAACTTGTAAAACATCAATCCTTATCTATTGCAAATCTATCCAAAGGTAAATCATGATTTTTTCATATATTAAAATCATTTGGATCATGAGTAGGAGTTATTTTCAATGCTCAAGATCCAAAAGTAGTGTCTACATATTCATCTGCTATTACAGGTATTGGCCTATTTACTATTGGAATAAGTACATTTTTTCATATAAACTTTTTGTATCTTTTGTCTTTTGGATGAACAGCAATTGCAACATCTGCAAAAATTGTTTCAGGACGAACTGTGGCTATTGTAATTGAATCTCATTTTCATTCTATAAAATATCTAATATGATACAAGTTTGTTTCTTCTTCTTCATAATTTACTTCTATATCTGAAATTACTGTCTGAGATTCTGGACACCAATTAACAATATAATCTCATTGATAAATTTTTCAACTCTGATATAGATTAACAAAAGCTTTTCTTACTGCTCTAGAAAGTCTTTCAGACATAGTAAACTCTTCTCTATTCCAGTCACAAGACGCTCACATTTGTTTTGTTTGGTTTATTATTGTACTCCTAGAGTACTTAGCCCAATCCCAAACTTTATCAACAAACTTTTCTCTTCATAAATCATATCTAGAAATTCATTCTTCTTTTAGTTTCTTTTCTACTACTGCCTGAGTTGCTATTCATGCATGGTCTGTTCATGGGATTCGTAGAGTTTCTTTTCATCTCATACGAGCATGTCTTACAAATGCATCTTCTATGGATAGCATAAAAGCATGACCAAGATGAAGTATTCAGGTAACATTCGGAGGAGGCATTGAAATTACAAATTTTTCTGTATCTTGTTTTTTCCCTTGATTGTCAGGGGCAAACAAATTATTTTCTATCCACATTTTATTTATTTGTTCTTCAATTGATGGATCATATTTTTTAGGAAATATAGACATAATTTAAGTGAATTTTAAAAGCTAAATGATTTTAGAAAGCAATTTTTATATATAATTTACTTTTAATTAAATCTGTTGATTTTTCAAGTGTTTTTAATAATATGTGAAAGATTTTAAAAAATAAATTAAAAATGCTACAAAAACATCTTAAAAAAATTATAATAATAAAAATATTATCAAGCATAGTATGAATTTGAATCTTTTTTTATCTTTTTTTAATAGATACTCAAGATACAACATCAAATAGTGTAGTTTTTTTGATAGACAATAAAAAAGAAATCAATCAATCCGCCTGAGTTGACAACACCTCAAAACTAGATGTTATTAAAAACACAATATCCAAGTCAATTTCAGAGGATGACAACAATAATTACTGAATAGTACTATTTGGAAATCAAAAAGAAACAGTATGACCAACAAGCACATACTTAATACCCCCAACTTGAGACAAATATACCTTAGAGCACTACTTATCTTCACTAAGAGAAAACACTATAATAACACCCACAGATAAGCAATCTGAATATAGTTCTGACATTCTAGACTGAATCCATAATTTTTCAAAAAATACATCTCCTTGAAGTAGTTGAATTTTATTTTTAGCATCAGACGACTATAATATAGATGAAAATGAATCAAATGAAGTAAGAAATAAGCTAGCTGCTAAAAGTCAATCTCTCAAAATTCTTGGAATATGAGAACAAACAAATCAAAATATATCTTGAAAATTATGAGTTCAAAAAGAAAGTATAAAAGAAGAAAAAGATATAAAAAATTATTTTACTACTACAAGTTGAAACATATCAGGTAGCCAGCAAAAATTGTTGGAAACAATAGCCTGAATTTTATCATTATTTTGAATCTAAAATGATAGAAAATATATACTTCAATCAATGGCCTGAAATTTGAATATATGCAATATTAAACAATATGTTGCTTATAATATTGTTATTTTTAATATTTTTTTCCTTGATAAGTAGCATTTTCTTTCTTTTTAAGATATTAATACAAATCAAAAAAAATATAAATGAAAAGAAAAAACTTAAGATAATAAGAAAAGAAATGTTAGAATTTTACAGAAAAAAACTTTTACATTCTGATTGAAAAGAATTCATCAAAAACACAGTTAATTTTTTCGAAACAATGCAAATCAAAGGAGAATATAAAAACATAGAAGATGTTATAAAATTAATAACACCAAACAATCAAAAAATAAATCAAATCAAAGAAACAATATATAAAAAAGAAGATATAGATCCAGAATTAGAAAACTTTCTTAAAGACAAACTCAAAAATATCTCATTATAAAGGACCTTCTCAAACTATCCAGGTTCAACTTTCTCCATTTACAGTTTCATACTCAAATCAAACTCTTCCATATCAAAAAGTTTCGATTTCTCATACCCAAAATACTGTATCTTTTACCATTCAGTTGTCTGATATAATATATGTTCAATCTCAAGTTGTATCTCTTCATACTACACAAGTTTTATGATTGATAACTATATCTACACCAAGTTCAGAAAGCTCCTCTGCTAGATCTCAAGTTACATCAGGAGCAAAAGAATCTGGATTTGCAGTAATTTCTTGAATTTCTTGATCTGCTACTAACTTATTTATATTCATTTTTTTGTTTTTATTTGTTAAATTTTATAAAATTATACACAATATATTTTTTTTGTCAAATTTATTTGTAATATAATTTTAATTTGTATTTATATATATTTCATTGAAATAAATATTTTTTTTATTAATATGTTTATTAACTTTACTGATAAATTAAAGGTATGTTTAAAATAAAAAATTCAAAAAAATTAAATTGAACAGTTAGAATATCTTGAAGCAAAAATGCAGCACTTCCAATTGTTGCCGCAAATCAAATAATAAACAATTCCATAGAACTTGTAAACAAGCCAAGAATTAAAGATTTACAAATACTTGAAGAAATTGCTACTTCTGCAGAAAAAAAATCTAAAAAATTTTATGATCTAAAATGACAAAAAGTAAATCAAATAAGATCTAGTATACTATTAATACCAAATTGACTTATAAAATTTTGAAAAGTTATTTTTTCACAACCATGAGGCTGCAAAATATGAAAAAGGTCTCTTGACACATTTGATGATGCCTTTTTACAAGCAGGAATATCAATTAAACTTCAAAACTGAAAAAAAGAATACAAAAAAACATGAAAACCTCAAAAAAGAATTATTCTAAAAGAATTTAGCGTTACAACAACAGAAAGCATCCTTACATATTTGAGTTTTTTAAAGGATATTGATTACACAATAAAAATTGAACAAGTTGCAATTGAACCTCATGTAATAAACTTAATTGAATTTCTCAAGACAATTTGAGCAAAAATAAAAATAAATTATGATCATAGCATTTTGATAACTCCAACAAGGACAAAAATAAAAAAAGATGAATTTAAAATAATTGGAGACTATATTGAAGCATGAACTTTTTTTGCAATATGAGCTATAACTGATGACTCGGAAATAAAAATCACTTGATTCAATATCAAAGATCTAACTGCTGTGTTAGCAACAGCAGATAAAATATGAATTAATTACAAAATAGTAAATAATAACACAATAATTGTTAATTCTAAAAATAAAAACAAATATAAGCCTATTAGCTTGCAAACTCAAATATATCCCTGATTTCCTACAGATCTACAATCAATTTTTTGAGTGGTTTTAACTCAAATAAAATGAATAAGCAAAATTCATGAAACTATATTTGAATGAAGATTTGCCTATCTTGCAGAACTTGAAAATGTATGAGCAAATATTGAAATACTAAATCCACATCAAGTAATAATTATTTGAAAAACCAAGTTACATTGAGATTATCTAAGTAGTACTGACTTAAGATGATGATGAGCAATGTTACTTGCATGAATACTAGCAAAATGAACCAGTTATATCACAAATGAAAATATTATACTTAGATGATATGAAGATATTGATAAAAAGCTCAAAAAAATTTGAGTAGATATAGAAAAAGTTTAAATTTTAATTTAATATGATGGATTACAATTATACTGACTATATCTTAGTTACCATTATTATATTAGTAATTGTTATTTCTTTAATATTTTTGTTTAAATTTCTCAAAAAAAAGAAGAAAAAACAATTAGATTATCAACTTTTAAAAGACGAACTTAAGACTATTAAAAACAAAGCAGAAAAAATAGACAATGAAAAAATTAAAGAAGAAGTATTATGACAAATAAAAGATACTGAAAATATATTAAATTCAAAAATAAACACAAATAGCACATCTTGAATATTAAACATTAAAGATGACCTAAGCAAACTAGACAGAAAAATAGATGATATTTTGAAAAAAAATTAAAAATATATTAATAAATATACTTATCAAGTTCATCAAAAAATCCAGATATGCTATATTCTCAATTTAATGCTTGTAAAAATTTCGTATCCTTAATAAAATTTTCATATTTTGATACTGTTCAAGTCTTTATATTAAAATCTGTTAGATTTCAAATTATATTTTCAAAAATATTTTTTGATCTTTGACTGGATATTACACTATTGAAAGAAGAAATTGTACTACTCCAAAAACTTGTATTTCATCAAGACACTTCTTGCATAAATTTATCCAAAAACAAAACTGACTGCTTGTTTTTATTTGAATTTTTATTTATCATAAATCACCAAGATCTAGTAAGATATTCATCTGATTTAATAGGAAAGTTAAAAACTTCAAATCAATCATCTGTTAAACCATCATCAAAATATTTATTTTTTTTATCCAAATCAGACATATAACCAAAAGATATATCCACAAAAGAAGAAAACTTTACACAAATATCAGGAAATTTTCTACATTTTTCGTTTTCTTGAGAAAGTCTTCTTACGATAGAAATAAATTTTCTAGGATCCCAGGATTTATAATTTCAATCTGATCATAAATCCAATAAAAATTCTATATAATCTATATCATCTTCCATCCAAGAAAGCTTTACATAACTATATATAACATCTAAATAGTTTTCATAAAAAGTATTATTGTTTTGCATATAAGAGATATCACCTGGAGAAACTCAAAACATTACTGGCATATTCAATCAACTAGAGTCCCCTTCCATTAAAATATATTCTTGAATATCTGATACACTTATAGAATTTTTTCAACTCCAAAAACTATTATCTCTAACAAATGTAACAAGAGGATCAATAGCAAAAGGCAAAAAAGTATTTGAATCAATATCATTAATTTCTGAAAATTGATAATGAAAATGTTGATCCAATGATGAATCAAACTCAATATTATAAGCAAACTGATCAAAACTTTTCTTCCAAGTAGAAGGGATCATAAAAACATCGTATCAATCCTCTTCTCTTGCAAGACTCAATAATAACTCATTTTGATAATTATTCATATCTTTATATTTCTCATAATCTACTTTTATAGAGTATTCCCTTTGAAATCTTCTTTTTAAAACTTCAAATCATCTTCTTTCATAAAAAAAATCAGGTATATGAACAACTATCTTTGAATCCTCATATTTTTGTTCATAATTATCTTCTTCTTTTTTAATTTTATTATTATCAGCATCTTTACTTTCATCATTTTCACCATCAACTTCATTTTCATCTTTAGTATTTTCTTTTTCATCATCAATATCTTCATCTTGATCATTGTTATTAATTTCATCATTGTTGTCTTCATATAAGTTTTCATTTTCAGCTTGTAAAACATCAGCTGATGGCTGAGATCATCATACCAAAAAATAAACAATAGCAAAAATCCATAAAAACAAAAAAACAAATATTCCACCTAATACTAATAAAACATTATTATTCATCAAAACTATCTGAACTTTCTAAAAATTCATTATTTTGTTTTTCCTCTAATTTAAATCATAAATAATCAAACATTCATGTACTATATAATATAGAATTTTCTAGAATATACTTCTCACTTATAATCTTACCAAAAAATAAGAAAACATAACTTCATGAATCAAATATTAGATAATTTTTTCAAACTTTAATTTTATTATCTTGACTTGAGATAGTATACAAAAGTTTTTCAACATCATCTCAAAACACTATATTTCAATAAAGTTTATGAAAATTTTCATTTCAATTTATTTTTTTTAAAACAAGTATCTCTTCTATTGTTATATCATTTTTAAATATATTTTTTAATTTTTCATCATCAATATCAGACAGTATAATATTACTGTTATAATAATTAATCTTTGTTAGAACATCATTTAATTTATAAATTCTATTAGTTAAAAAAGATCAAATTCAAGATAAAATAGACACCTTAGCATCTTCATTCAGTTGATCAAATTTTTCCTTAGTTAAAAAATAATATTCTAAATCTTCAGAAACTTTTGCATCTAAAAGTTTGGGAACTAATTCTAAAAAGCTTTTTTCTCATAAAATTTCTCAACTTCAAAGAGAAACTACTGGAATTGAGTTTTTCTCAAGTAAAACATGTCAAGATTGAATATAGTAAATATTACAATCTTCCTTTGAGCAATCAAATAACATCTTTCAAGATTCTAAAAACTTTTTTTGTCAGTATTTCTTAATCAATTGGCCTAAATTTTGAACTTCCATTTTTATGGTATGAAACTAAAGATTTAAAATTATCTATATTTTTAACTTTTGATAATGCAACATTTAAGTCTATTTGTCCACTAGCTACAGCTTCTGCAAGAGACTGATCCATAGTTCTCATTCAATATTTAGTAGAAGTTTCCATGATTCATATTAATTGTGCTAACTTTCTTTCTCTAATATTATTTGCTACAGCATTATTATTTATTAATACCTCCCTTACTGGAACTCTTCAATTATTAGTTTTATTTGTAAAAAGTCTTTGGCTAATAATAGTATCCAAAGAGAAACTTAATTGAGCTGCTACTTGTTGCTGCTGATTAGCAGGAAAAGAATCAACTATACGATTAATTGTTTGAATAGCATCAGTTGTATGCAAAGATGACAAAACTAAATGTCATGTTTCTACTAAGGTCATTACAGAAGATATTGTATCAAGATCTCTCATTTCTCAAACTAAAACCACATCTGGATCTTGTCTCAAACTGTATTTTATCGCTCACTTCCAAGATTTTGTATCTTTTCATATTTCTCTTTGTGTTATCAAAGAATTCTTACTTTCATATAAAAATTCTATTGGATCTTCTAAAGTAATTATATGAGAGTTAAGTTCATTATTAATTGCTTCTATAATTGATGCTAATGTTGTTGATTTTCAAGATCAAGTTGGTCAAGTAACTAAAATCAATCACTTTTCCTTGTTAATTAATTGATTCTTAAATTCAGTAGAAAATCAAATCTCTTCCATACTAGGAGGCATAGAGGATATTTTTCTTAAAGCAATTCTAATTCAATTGTTATCTTTGTATGCATTGATTCTAAATCTACTTCAAGAAAAAGTATGAGAAGCATCAACTTCATGTCCATCTAATAGCAAATCGACACTATTTGTGGGCAATATATCATGTAAAAATCAGTAAATCTCTTCTTGATATAAAATGTATCAATCTAATTTTTTTATTTTTCAAGAAGAGTTTCTAACATAAATAAAATCATCTTCTAAAATATGTATATCAGATATGTTATTAACCAATATTTGTTCAAGTTTTCAATAAATACTATTTGAAGGCATAAATTTTTTATTTTTATTTAAATCAATATATTAATAATATCTAAATCAAGCTCATTTGTCAAATTTAGAAAAAACCAATAATTAATAATTTAATTTTATAGGTTTTAGAGAAATCTTTTTTCAGAAAACTAACCTTCTTCCAAAATTAAAGCAGCAGTTTTAAGTATATTTCTCAATGTTCCCACAGGTAATGAATCTTTACCCATTGGAACAACAATAGCTCATTTTCCGCCTGGATGTCTAAATATTCTGTGACTTGTGGATCATTGTCTATCTTTTAGAAATCCAAATCTCTTCAATAAAGCTTCAACCTCTCTTGAACCCATTTGGGGGGACCAATAACTTAATATATTTGTTTTTGGTCTCTTAGTTTGATTTTCTTTAGAGCTTGGTGTTTTGTATTTTTCAATTTCTTGGATTTTTGTTTTCCCCAAAAGAAAATCTATCAAAATTTCAGAGAATTCTTTTATATTCTTGTGAACACTTGTTTGATCTATTTGTTCAGCACTAAACTTTTCTATTAATTGATCTAGTTGTGATGACTGAAATCTGTTTAATAAAATTAATAAATTTGCTGAACTATATACTGTTTGGAGTAAAAATTCTATATCTAGATAGTTTGAAATAAATATTAAATCATAATTATTTGAATTTAGATATGATAGTTGCTCAGGTGAATTTACATTATCAAGAACTTGTTGTACAAATCCTTCAATTCAACCTGGAAAACTACTTTCTATTATTGGCAATAAATTATTTTTCTTTAAGAACTTAAACAATTTTAATAGCCTCTCTAACCAATCTATTTCCTCTTCTAGATTTTCAAAATATTCAAAAATTAATGTAACATCTATATTTGTAGAATCTAATATTTCTTCTATTTCTTTTTGATATTTTTCCACAAAGCTAGTTTTATTTAATCAACTTAGGATATCTTGTATATTTTCAAAGTCATTATCTAATAAATGATATATATCTGCAAAATTATGATAAAAAATATATAAAATTTCATTTTTACTTAGATGATTTAGCTTTTTTAATGCTGTATTGTTTGCCAAACTTAATATATTATTTACAACTGTATGATATTTATCTTCCTGCAATAAAAATATATTTTGAAGAGTTCTTTCACTTATTTCACTGCAGTCAAAATTTTCACAAAAATATACATAATAAATAAGCCTTTCTACTGATATATCATATATTTTTCTTCTATGAGTTATTTCATTAGAAAATTGCTTATCTGATAAAAAATTTTTAATTTTATTGTTTAGTTCTACTAGTTCTTGTATAGCAAATTCAAGATTAAGTAAGTTTTCATAATCAAGATCAGTTTGCAAAAACTCCCAAAAACCAATATCTATAGGATTTTGTGTCTCCTGTAAAAATAAATCTTCCTGTGATTTAAGTCTTATTAAATTTTGTTTGTATTCTCTAAATTCTTCAACATATTTGCTAACTTGGTTTTGTTCTTCCCAAAAAATTACATACAATAAATAATACAAATTTTTATTTCCAATTAAATCTATATCTACTTTTTTTAACAAAGAAGAAATATTTTTAAATCACTGAATATTTTCAATATTTTTTTGTACAAAATCAGCTCATAATATTTGAGTTATTAAACATACATTGTCTTTGAACTTCAAGAAAAAGTTAACATTTTCCTCAATAAATTCAGCACTGTACTCAGAAAACAAGTAGTCCCTGTTTTCTTCTGAAAAAGACTGAAGTTCAGGATTTTTACTTGCTAACAAAAGAAAACCTAAAAAGTTTTGAAGATCATAAGTGTTTTCTATTTTTCACTGTTTATATTTTTTATATATAGAGCTTATCCTGATATTATCATCATTGGATATTTTTTTCTCTTTAAAAGCCATATAAAGAACACCCACAAAATCCAGATCAACATTGCTTTCAAATAATGAATCAAAAAATATATCCAAAAACTCCTCAATCAAAAGACCATCACAATCATTTTGTTTTAGATTTTGAGATAGTTTTTTATAATATTGTTGTTTTCTTCCTAAAATTTTCAAATCATTTAAAAAGTTAGTAATATTTGTATCTCTTCTTTGTTTATTTCATATCTTGCTTCAAGTTTTGTACAAGTTTTTCTGAAATTTACTGCCTACATTTTGCCCTGAAAAATTTTGATTAATTCAACTTATACCAATTTTTTTTTGAAGATTTTTAAGTATTATATGTTTATATTTAGATGATGTGCTTTTATTTGGTATTCTAAGCATATAAAAATGCAAAATAAGCTCATAATATTCATTACTATCTTTATCCAAGCTAACTTCATTTTCTTCTAAAAAAGAATCTATTTCATTTATTATATTTGTAATTAGCTTATTATCTTTGTGTTGCTCATAGTATTCACAATAAGCCTTATCTGTGCTTTTGATATAAAAAACATATTCTAAAGCTTCTTTAATGTTTAGGATTCAATAATATAATCATTCTAAAAAAATCATATTTTTTCTATCTGGAAATTGAGATCTATTAAAAAGAGTTTCATTATCACCAACTTCTTCATTTAATATATTAAGTAATATTTTTGACTGCTTCATAAAAAGGTTATACACAGTTTCATCGTTTGATATTATATAAAATAATTCATTAAGATTTCTTTTGTAGTCATTTAGTATCTTTGGATTTATAAACATAGAAATATGAAACAAAAATCTATTAAGAGTAATAGAATGTTTCATCTTTTTAACACCTATAATATTTTTTAATTTTTCAAGTATATGCTTTACTTTTTCTTTCTCACTTCCCATAAACCTCTCTTCCAGTAAGGTTGATGTTAGTTCTTGTCTAACTTCTAACAAAACTCAAGTTTCATCTTCTCCAATTCATAGAATATTTTGAGCTTCACTGTTTGTTTGTCTATTTTCAAAAACTCCTAATCACATCTATATTATTTAAAGTAAATAGCTAATAAAAAAAATATGGTTAATTTAGTATTCAATATATTAATCAAAAAGGCTTAAATTGTCAATTATTTAATTAAAATATGAGTTTATACTTTGAGTTAGCCATATTTTAAAAACTAAATAAAAATTAAGATTAATTGCTTGTTTTTTATATTTTTTGGCCTTAAAATTTGAATTTTTTAAAATTTTATTTATCATTTTAATATATAATTTAAAAAATAAAAAATAAAAAATGACTTTAATCACTCCAGAAAGAAGAGAATGAGAATGAATTTGTACGGAAAAACCTTTAACCCAATTTAGAGATGAATTAATACAAAATTTAGATTTAAACTGAAGTATAAATTTTGATGAAATTCTTAATATTGTATGAAACAATAAAAATCTAATTTCTTTAGCAGTTAAAGCAGTACTGAAAATAATAAAAAACCAAAACTTAGAATGAAATACTAAAAAAGCAAATGAACTTTATTATAAACTCTTTGATTATTTCTGGATGAGAGAAAAAAATATTTTAGAAAGAATACAACAAAACATGGCTGAGTCAGAAAGAAACATGATAGACTTATCATTACTTCCAAGTTTTAAAGAATTTATCGAAGAAACAAACAATAAAAATGATTATGAACTTTTAAATTTTATTGAAAAAAGTATTCCTTATATTGATGAAGAGTCAATAAGTTTTTATTTTTGATATTTAGAATATATAGAAAATTCTCTACCTGATTCAAATATTAAAAAAGTTAAATACTTAAAAGAAAAACTTAATAAATTTGTTTCATAATATTTTTTATTGGAAAATAAGATAAAACTAGTAAGACTGAGTTAAGAATAACAACCATCATAATAAAACTTAGAAAATGTGCATAACCAATCATTGATTCAAGATAAAATCATAAAATTAATATTACAAATCATATAAAAATAACTGTTCGATAATAATTTCGATTAATTGTTGGCAAAATCTTATTTTTCCAAGCAATAAATATAGCTCATAATACAAATAAAACCTCTAATAATATTTGAGTAATTATTCCTCATATTAAATTATACTGAAGTATCAATGGTAATCATACAATCAGTCAGATAGATACTCATAAAAAATTTATTATTAAAAGCTTATTTTGAAGATTGTTTATTACAAAAACGTAGTTAAAAATTTGCTTCACAAAACTAAGCACTAAGACTACTCATAAAAAAGCAAGAACAACATCGCCTCATATATATCAATTTCAAAGGTAGTCTTCTCATCCAACAAAATATATGATTTGTGTTCAAAAAACAGCAAAATTAATAAGAAAAACTATACCTATCCATATAGTAAAAATAATCATATATCCAAAGCTTTTTAATATATGCTTTTTTGATTTAGAAGATATTTTGTGAATCAATGCATTCCCAAGACTTTGAGGCACTACCAACAATATTTCCATCAAAGCAAGAGCTAATGCCCATACTCATACATAAGCAAAATTTTGTTCTGTTGGAAAAAAGATAGAAAGAATTATTAACACTACCAAAGTATGAAAACTACTCAAAAAGTATGCAACTCAGTACTGTCGATTTGAAAATATTATATCTTTGGAAAATTCTTTATCAAATTTTAGGTTTAATGGTATTATTTTTCTTCATACTCGATGTACATATGCTATCTGAACAATTCAAGACAATACCACAGATGCCATTATCAAACAAAATACAAATATTGATAATGTACTTCAATCAAACTCTTGTCATGGAAACAATATATATAACACAGTCACCAACATGATAAGCTGTGCAGATCTTGATAGCACAAGTCATATACAAAGATGCTTCATTTTCCAATAGAGCTGAAGAGGCGCCTGAAGCATCCCTGCAACCATGAAACTTGCACTAAACATCATACCAAGAGGTAGTCACCATATTAAATATGGATTTTCTGTATATGCGGGTATAAGATATGCTACAAATATAGCAAGAGTATAAACAACAAATATCATAAAAAATCTGGTAGCTACTATCTTTCAATAGACTGTTTTAAGTTTTTCAAATGACTCTTCTTTGATTTGTCCAAGTTTTCTTAATGCAATAACATACAATCCAAAATCTGCTAATGCTGCCCATACAGCAAAATATTTCAATATTGTAGAATAATCTCCAAATCTAAGAGGTCAAAGATAAGGAGTTATCATTTTTATCACTAAAAGTCAGGCTACAGCACTTAGCACTCTTCAAAGAATCTGCCAAAAAGCATCTTTTACTACCAGTTTGTATGACATTTTTTTATTTGTTATCTGAATCTTTTCATTTTTTCAAGAACCTATCAAGCATATCTTCCAGCCTGTTTTTTTCCTTCTCTTTGTTATCTTCTTCTGTATCTTCGTCGTCTTCTTCCTCCTCTTCTTGTACTTGTTTATCTTGTTTTGATTTTTCTTTTTGCTTTTCTATAAAATCTTCATACATTTCATCAGCTTTTTCAGGCTTCTGCATAATTTCCTCAAACTCTTCTTTGGATATGTATTCTTTTTCATATAGAAGTTTTGCCAATCTTTCGATTGTATCCATGTTGTCTTGAAGTATTTTCTTGGCTTTTTCGTAAGCCTCATTCACGATATTAAATATTTTTTCATCAATTTTTTTAGTTGTTTCTTCACTATAAGGTCTGTATACTTGCATATCTTGTTGTTCTCTTTGTTTGTAGTTAATTGTTCAAAGTTCATCGTCCATTCAGTATTTCATAATCATATCAGAAGCAATTTGAGTAACTTTCTCAAAATCATTTGATGCTCCTGTAGTTATTTCTTCTTTACCAAAGATTAATTCTTCAGCAACTCTTCCTCAAAGTAATGTCACAAGTTGATCAAGAAACTTTGCTTTACTGTTCAAGTATGTGTCTTCTTGTGGCATCATCCAAGTCACTCACAATGCCATTCATCTACTAACTATACTTATTTTTTCTACTGGATCTGCATTTGGTAGCATATATGCTGTAACTGCATGTCATAACTCATGGTATGTAATAATTTGCTTTTCTTTTTCTTTCATAGTTTTAATTTTTTTCTCAGGTCACATAATAACCTTTTCCAATGCATATTCAAAATCTTCGTTTGTAAGGATTTTTCTTCTTTCTCTTGCTACTTTTATGGCTGCCTCATTGGCAAGATTTTCTAGATCAGCTCATACAAATCAACTTGTTCTTCTAGCTATTGTTTCTAAATCAACTGATTTACTTAATTTTTTGTCTCAAGTATGAACTTTCAGTATATCAATTCTTTCTTCTAATGTAGGTGTTCATACATAAACTTTTCTATCAAACCTTCAAGGTCTTAACAATGCTTTATCTAACATATCAGGCCTATTAGTGGCAGCCAACACAATTACATTTGTATCTTTGTTGAATCAGTCCATTTCTGTAAGTATTTGGTTCAGTGTTTGCTCCTGTTCTTGATGTCATCAGGTTTGTCCCGATCACCTTCTTTTTCCAATAGTATCTATTTCATCTATAAATATTATAGCAGGTGCTGCATTTTTGGCTTTATTGAAAAGCTCTCTAACTTTGGCTGCTCACATACCTACCAACATTTCCATAAACTCACTTCAAGAAGAAGAGAAGAAAGGAACATCTGCTTCTCAGGCAACAGCCCTTGCTACCAATGTTTTACCACTTCCAGGAGGTCAATACAATAGAACTCATCTTGGTATTTTTGCTCATACTTTTTTGTATTTAGTAGGGTTTTTTAAATAGTCAACTATTTCTTCCAATTCATTCTTAGACTCATCCATTCATGCAACATCTTTGAATTTTGCTTTTATATCGTCTTTTTGTTGTAGTTTTCAAGCTTGTGTAGAAGAGAATGGAAATCAACCACCTCATTTTGGAGCAAAAAGCCTAAAAAGGAAAATCAGCAACAACACCAAAAGCAGTAATGGCAATAAAGTTTCCAAAAACACACTTGCTAAGACTCATCTTTCATCATATTTTACCGTAATACTTGTTTCTTTTCTTGGATCAATTCATAATTCCGAAATTGTAGTTTCTTCAGGTTTTTTTGTTGTGAATTTTTTATAATTTACTTGAGGAATTTTATAACCAATTATATGAGTAGTTTCTATAATTTCTATTTCAATAAGTCAGTGTAGTTTTTTTCAGTCAATAACTCTTACTTTATCAAATTCATTATCTTCATATAACTTTAAAAAATTATTAAGGTCTATTTCATTTTTTTCTGATATTTTTTCTATTGCTTTAGTTCAATCTTCTAGATTCGTATATTCTTGCTGTTGTGTATTATATAACAATATAGAAGATACTAGAATAAATCAAATAAATAAGATTATTCATTTTTTCATTTTTTGTTTTACTTTTTTTATGAATTAAAAAAACAGATAACATCATTTATAAAAAATTGCTTTAAAAAATCAACTATAAATAGATTAATTATAAATTAAAAAATTATTGAAAATATAAAATTTTTCCTTATTATAGTGGTTTATTTAGATACTAAAAAAAAGAATGAAATACGAGCTAACAAAATGAAATAATTCAAACTATGAGATAAGTATAACTATACCAAATGAAGATAGTTCAAAATACAAAGAGAAAATACTTAAAAAAATTCAACAAGATATGGAAGTACCAGGATTTAGAAAAGGTCATGCACCTTTGGAAATGGTTGAAGAAAAAGCAAATCCAGAATACATTAAAATGGGAATATATGAAGAAATTGTAAATGAGTGACTTAAAAAAATAATTGAAGAAAATCCAAATATAAAATTTATTTGACAAATATACAATGTGAACGACAAATCAGATGATAAAAATACTACTATCACATTCAATCTTGATGAATATCCACAAGTAGAAGTAAAAAATGATAATTGGAAAGCAGCAAAAATAGAAAAAGTAGATGATTCTGTAACAGAAGAAGAAATACAACAAACTCTATGAAACCTACAAAAACAATATGCGCAATATGATGATGTAGAAGAAATGACACAGGATACAGTAGCTAAAGTAAAATTTGACTTTTTAGATGAAAACGAACAAAAACTTGATAATGGTACAGCATTTATATGAAAAGAAGATATGGATGAACATCATATACTTCAAGAATTATTTGTAGGAAAGAAAAAATGAGAAGTTTTCAACTCAGAGTATCAGCATGATAAACTACCTCACATACTTCATTACCACAAGGAATGAAATCCAACTAATATAAAATTTGAAATGATAGAAATTAAAAAAGTTCAACTTCCTGAAATGACAGATGAAAAAATACAAGAACTTTTCAATAATGAGGTAAAAAACCTTGATGAACTAAGAGAAAGAATCACTGAAATTGTTCAAAAACAAAAATTTGAAAACTGATTAGTAAATCAAATAGAAAACTTTATAAAATCTGCAGAAGAAAGTATGGAAGTTGTGATTCCAAAGACTATAATAGATGAAGAAGTAAAAACAAGAATGAAATCGCTTGAGAAAAGATTTGGATGAGAAGAATGACTTAAAAAATATATGGATTCTATATCAGAAGAAGAAAGAAATAATATACATAATGATGTAAGAAAATCTTCAAAAGAAAGTTTATGAAAATTCTTTATATTAAAGGAAATTTCAAATCAGCTTGGAATATCAGATCAAATAGACTGGAAAACTCCACTTGATGCAGAAAAGAAAGTTTATGAAAAACTAGTTGAATCAAATAATAACTCCGACAAAAAATGAAAAAATGCCAATTCAACAAAAAAGAAATCAGAATCAAATAAATCAGATTCTTGAAAAGATAAATAATACTTATTTTTATTATATAAAACAACAAAATGTTTGGAAATCTTTGAGATATGAAACAAATGTATGACAAATACAAAAAATTACAAGAAACACTTAAAAATACTGTAATTAGAGCTAGAGAATGATGAGTTCTTATAGATATCACTGCAGAAATGAAAATTAAGAATGTAAAAATAGAAGATGAAAGCCTTTTGGATCCAAATATGAAAGAATCTTTAGAAGAAGCAATCAAGGCATCTATAGAAAAGTGACAAAATAAAGCTCAAGAGGTTGCTATGCAAAAAACTAAAGACACACTATGATTTGATCCAAATGATATAGCATCTATGATGTGATGAGGATGATGAGGATGAATGCCAAATATGCCTTGATTAAAATAAGTTTTTACATAACCATCTTGATAGAGATGGTTTTTTTATAAAAAAGATTGCCTTAACTTCTTTTTTCATTATATATCTTTATGCCAATTAAGAATCAAAGATTCTTTTATCATTTTTAAAATTTACTTAAAATTGAAGTTATTTTTTGTATTACTAAATTTTAAAAAACTTATCTAACACTTAAACTATGAGAAAGAAATTAGACCAAGATACTGGATGAAAAAAAATACATAAAAAAAATATATTATTAAACTCTGCAATTTTACTTGCAGTTTTATCTTCGTGATGTTGAACTACATCAAAAGAAACTCAAAATGATAATAATATAGATGTTATTGGATTTTCAGAACTAGGAGTTTCACCTACTCAAGAACAACCAAAAGACAATAAAGAAGGTACAAAACAAATACCTTGAGAACACGACATTGAAACTCCTGAACAATATGACGATTACGAAGAAATTGAAGTATCTGAAGAAACAGATGAAAGGTCAGAAATAGTACTTAAAGATATTTATGAAAAATATAATAATTTGGATAAAGAACAAAAAAAAGATATATTAAATGTAATTGAATTTGAAACTACTTCTCTCCGACAAGACCCCCTTTTAGAACTTCATTGAAGAAGATTATGAGAACATATTTGATACTGAAAAAATAATTGATTACAACAATTAAATAAAGATGTTAATCCTTTAGATAAAAATTCATCGATATTTAATTATGAAAAATTAAATATACCTTTGATTAATCCAGAAATATTAAAACATACATGAAAAAACCTTTCAGAATTTCTAGGTTTATACACAAAGTTTCAATCACATATAGATGAAAATGACACAGTAATTGTTGTCACTACAATTAAAAATTGAGAAAATGCTGTTTTGTATTTTGAAGAATGAAATCTAAAATTTGCTTCAATAACATCAGTATGAACAAAAGACTCTAAAACACCAGAATGAGTGTATACCACTAGCTGAAATTTTATAGCAGATAAAACTTCATTTTCTTATGAGGATGCTCCCATGGCTTATTCAATACAAATATGAAGTTATCGTTCACCATACTTTTTGCATGCTTGAACAACTGACTGAGAGAAAAGATCAAACTGATGCATTAGACTACCTTGAATATATGCAAAAAATCTTTTTGAAATAACAAAAGAAAAAGCAAAAAATTCTTGACCCATCAAAGTTGTAATAAAAGATCTTTATTAAGATCTGCCTTTAAACTTGATATCAATAAAACATCATATAAATCCAAAATTTTTTCTAATATTATTTTCTATCCATTTTTTAAATGAAAAATTAGCTTTTTCTTCATCATTTACAAAAACTACAAATCTTGGTGGAGCAATATCGGTTTGTGTTGCATAATAAAATTTACAAATCTTATTTTTTGGAAACCTTGGAGGATTGTGTATCCAAGCTTTGTTGAGAATATTATTTAGCTGAGATGTTTGTATTTTTTTATTGTTTTCCTGATAAATAGATTGAGCAAAATCTAGTATCTTATCTATATAATATCAAGTTTTTGATGATATTGGAATTATAGGAATATGTTTTGCAAATTCTATATTTCTTGTACAAAATTTTATAAAATTATCTATACTTTTTTTTGAAAAAAGGTCAGTTTTGTTTACAGCTATTATTGCTGGAACCTTCAATTTAGAAATCTTACCAAGTATAGTTTTATCAGTATGTGTTAATCATTCCTGCATGTCCAATAGTATAACTGTAGTAGGTTGAGCTAGTTCCAAAAGCTTATAAGTTTTACTAAAAGCTATCTTCTCTAATCATACAGTTCTTCATTTTTTTCTTATTCAAGCAGTATCATACAAAACAAAATCTTCTCATTTATAGTTTATATAAGTTTTCAAGTAATCCAATGTAGTTCAAAGTTTATCTTCAACTTTCGCTACTTCTTTTTGAGCAAACTTATTTAACAAAGTAGATTTTCAAGTGTTTGGTCTACCCACTATAGCCAATGGTATAGACTGAACTTGACTGTCATATGATTTTAATTTGTTTGTTTTAAATTGATCAACTATAAAATCTTTAATAAAATCTGTTCATATTTGTTGTAAAACACTAACTTTATGTATATTTTGAAAACCAAACTGATAAAACTCATCCGCCTGAATACTGGTAGAATCTCATTCTACTTTATTAATAAGTAAAAGTGTTTGTTTTTGTTTTCAAGACTTAAAAATCATTTCTTGTATTTCCTGATCTTTGTGGGTAATTCAATCTTTTGCATCTACCATAAAAATTACCACATCACAGTTTTGTAGGATTTCTTTGATTATAGGTTTTTCATTTTCTGTATCCAATCAAGGAGAATCGAATAACAGAAAGCTAACATCTCAAATATTTGCTAACTCCGAAAAACTTTCTCTAGTAGTTCAAGATATATCTGTAACTATAGATCTATGTGTTCATATAAGTTTATTAAAAAGTGTAGATTTTCCTACATTTGTTCTTCATACCAATCATACTTTCATACTTTTTTTATAGTTTGATAAAAATTCTATTTATAAGCTTTTTTCATAATGAAACTAATCTTTCATCATCTTTATCTATCACTCAAATATATTTTTTATCTGAGTTTATAATTTCAACAATTTGATCTAATCATGTATATTCATATTGTAGAGTTTCTTTTTGAGATTTCTTATTTAGATAATCTATAAAACATCAAAACTCTTTTTCTATGACATCCATGGATGTATAATCATCTGCAAAAGATGTATTAATATCTGTAAATACTATCATATCAGGAGATATAGACCTAAGTATTTTTTGTGCTTCTCAATCCTCATCTACTCCCCCACTCAAAAACAACACATCAGGAAAGCTAATTAAGCTTTTAAAAAACTTATACCATGAGTAAAAATAAATTCATATCCATCATTTGATATTTGAATAAGCTGATGGCACATCCAAAAAGTCCAAAACTACACCAAACCAAGTATTATATGGCATATATTTTTTTCTTGTTTTAATTCACGACTTCAGTGCTTCATCTTTTAATTTTTCTCTAATCATTGATTTTTGACTAACTCATACAACCAAAACTACATAAGGTCTCTTTAATAGTTTTAGAAGTTTTACCTGCAAGAAAAAATGCCAGTACATTATATGTTTAAAAATTTTTTTCATAGATTAATAATATAGTATAAATCCTTTTTATACTAATCATTTTAAATTAAATAGCAAGAAATTTTAATTTTAAAAAAGAGTGATTTTTTCACTCTTTTTTAAATATATTTAAGCTGCCTTAGTAATCTCCCTCCTAAGATTAGATATTTCTAATCAGTATGTTCATCTTACTTCTACCAATTCTTTTTCATAGCTTGTAACATCATTTAAAAAATCAACATATGATCTTACTATATCTTCTCTTTGTGCCATATACTCTGCTACCTTTGTAGTTTGATTGCGAATATTTTGATGTTCTAATCATAAATTTTCCATAAGAGATGACTCTGATAAAATTGCTGTATCCAATAACTTCAAAGGTCTATTATCTACAAATATATCAAAACTATTTCAATCATGGTCTACATAATATTCATTTCCTTCATGACTTCATTTATGATTATCCAAAATCCATTTTGTTAGAGAAGCCATAGCAATAAGTTGTTCTTTTCAGTTTATCTCCATATCTAAGGCAACTCAATCATACTCCAAAAGATATTTATTACCAACTTGCTCAAACCTAAAGTTTGAATCTATTTGATTTAGACCCTCTTGTATTTCAGCTCTTTCATTTGTTTCTGCCAATTCGTTTGATTTTTCATAATTATTTCATAATGTTTCCATTTTTTATTTTTATTTTTTAAATACAGTATAATTATACAGAATTTTATTTTTTTGTCAAACAGCAATTTAAAAAATTAATTTATTTTAGAAAAACTTATCAAGAAATTGGTCTAAAACATCAAAAAACTTATCCAAGTCCTCAAAATCATTATATAAGTATACACTTATTCTACAAGTTCATCAAGCTCACATTTCATCAAGATAAGGATGAGCACAGTGTCATCCACATCTTAGACATATATTATTCATTGCCATAAATTCTCAAAATTTTATAGGAGAAAAATTAGAGTTTTTTATTATAAACGAAAAGACACCTACTCTATTTTCTTGAGTTTGTTTTCATATCAATTGAACCTTATCTTTTCTTTTTTCAAATCATTCTATGGCATATTTTACTAAAGACTGTTCTTTATCCCAAATATAATCAAATCATCAAATATCTCTTATATATTCAAAAGCAGCAAGCAAACTAACCGCTCACGACAAATTAGGGGTTCAAGCTTCAAATCATTCAACAGTATCCAAAGACTCATAATCTTCTTTTCAAACATGTTTTATACTTCATCATCATCATATACTAGGATTTAGCTTTTTTAGAAGTTGTTTTTTTCACCATAAAACTCAAATTCAAGTATTTGCCATAACTTTATGTCATGTGAAAACAAAAAAGTCGCATCAAATATCATGTAGATTTATTGAAAAATTTGGCACAGCTTGACTACCATCTACAACAAATAATGTTTCTTCATTCAGCCTTTTTGATATTTTTTTTATATCAAAAATAGTTCAAGTAACATTTGAAACATAGTTTAATGCTACAAGTTTTGTTTTTTCATCATATTTTTTATCAAATTCATCAATATCCAAATCATAATCATCATTTGTTCAAATAAACTCTACCTCAATTCAAAATCTTTCCTTCAACATCAACCAAGGAACTATATTTGAATGATGTTCTGCTATTCACAATAAAATTTTATCTCATTTTTGAAGATATCATGAATAATATAAACTTTCAGCCAAAATATTAAAGGCATAAGTAGAATTATATGTATAAATAATTTCTGACTTTTTAACTCACAAAAAATCAGCTATTAGTTTTTTTGATCTAATATATGCATCTTCTGATTTTTCTGACAAGTGATATAGTCATCTATGTATATTAGAATAATAAGATTCTAGATGATCTTTTATAGAATTAATAACATTAGAAGGCTTTTGAGTAGTTGCACAACTATCTAAATAAACTAATCATGGATTGTTTTTAAATATTGGAAAATCTTTTTTAACATTTTTCATTGTCTTTACAAATATATATTATAAATAACCTCAAGTCAATAAGCCCAATTCTGTATTGGCAAAATTTCTCTAGATCTGTTTATTACAGACATCAAGCACTACCTCACAAGAATGAGTCAGCTTGCACCAGCTAGGGTTTACCACTGACCTATAAATCTTATAGGTTCAGCAGAGGTAGCCCATATTAATGGAACACCCTCACGTTGCACCTTTTATCTTTAATTTTTAAAGATTAGTTTTCGTCTCTGTGGCACTTTCCTTTGCTTTTCCAAGATCCAATAGATGTTATCTATTAGCTATTTATTGGTGTTGGGACTTTCCTCACCTAATTTATCTTTAGGTGTATTGCCTAACTTGAGGTTACCAAAGATTATTCAAAAAAAAAATATTTTCAAGTTGAAAAAAACAAAAAAATGATTAAAAAGGGATAGTATTTATATTTATAAGTAATTGTGAAAAATGAGATATTTCCTTATTTGAATAATGATATTATCCTGAATTGCATTTGTTATCAGTGTTTTACTTATGAGTCCAAAATGATGATTATGAGTAGGAGTAGGAGGAGCACTTTGATGATGAAGTGATTACTGAAGCCAAAAAAGTCTTGAGTGAACACTTAAAAAATCGGCTGTAATATCTAGTGTTGTTTTCATTATATCATCAATATTTTTACCATATGTAGACTAGATTATGAAAATAACTCATTGAAAATTTTTTAAGTATCTTTACACAATAATAATTGCTATCTGGTGAATTATTACACTTCACATATTTTATTTATTTATTTTTGAAAATTCAGAAGATCAACCAGTAGAAGGATGAACATATGTACATTGAGTGGTATGACAAATTTGATATATTCCATATCTTTCAAACTCTTGAGAGGATAAATTTTTTCAATCATTAATGTTTGATTGATGTTTAGAGCCTTATGTATCATGAACTGATATAAAGTTTAGTGAAAAATTATGTAATGTTAGCACCAATAACTATAGAGAGTTTGAACTTTCAGTAAAAGATTGAATATATTGGCAAGACTGAGAAGAAGTAACTACTGAGGATATATACTTTACTTTTAATGATGTAATTAAAAACAACAAACGAAATTTACAATACCTGAATAACTTCAATAATATCGAAGTTGAAAAAAACAATGATACAGTAAATATAACTTTTCCAAACTCTAGTATAGACAACCATATCATACTATCAGAATTTCTATTACCAAAACATATTTTAGAATGAACAAATACCGAAGAATATATTCAAAATTTTGCTTCAAATCCTATATGAACATCATGTTGAAGATTGCAAGCTTGATCAGCAAACAACAATATAACGTTTGATTTATCAAGTTGTGAAAAAGCATCAGTAGAGCAATACCAAGTGCAATCATTTAACAGCTGGCAAGAACTAGAAGAACACGCACAGCAGACTCAAATTATAGACTCATATATATGAGATAAAAATTTTGATTGATATAGAGAAAACAAAGTTATTCTAAACAACTTTTTATCATTGTTTTTTAATATTCAGTCAGAAAAACTTAATTCTGAGGTTAGAAAGAGTATATGAGCAGAAGTCATAAACAATTTTTATCAAGACGAATATGAAAACTACCTTGTAAAAGACAGATTTCTGTTTGACACAGATATTGAATGATGAGATATTAATCAAACATTAAACAACAGACATCAAGAACTTACTTCTCCAACTCAGGAAGAAAAAGAGCTACCTGAACTTCCAGAACAAATTGAAGAAGGTGAAAATGAATATTATCTTTCATCTATTGATGATACACATTCATTAACATTTAATTTTACTTGAAGTTATGATTCTGTAAGTGTACAAGCATGAGAATGAGCAGAATACCAACTCCAATCTTATGAGTGATGAGAAAGTGCAGACTATAATATAGCTGAAAGATTTTGAAATGTACAAGAATGAGAAAACAATTATATTGTAAGATGATATCAAGATTGACAATCAGAAACCCTTAGTGAACTTACAGTACACTATCAAGAAAAACCTACTATAGATTCCGATCCTGAGTATGAAGAATTTGAGTTAGATTTTGTATACCAAGATAATGATAACAACAAGTTTATCAAAAATAAAATACAAAAAATACTGGAAGAAAATGAAGTAAAAGAATTTTTTAATTTTGAAAAATATGACTCTTACCAAGAATTCCAAGATAGATTAGAAAGCTGAAATTATGATGTTGCCATTAGATGAATTCAAATGTGATTAAAAAAAGATATATCAAATATATTCTTGATAGAAAATCCTATAATCAACCCATCTAGATACATAAACAATGAAATAGCATCAAACATAAACAACTATTTCATAACTGAATGAACTACCAGAGAAGAACTTCTTGAATCTATTCATAATGATTATAAAAATGAAGTTCCTTTTTTAATCTTTTGAAAAGAACTATGACAGATAAACATTAAAGAAAATCTAGATATATCATTTCCAAAAAGATTATATGATTACTGGTTCAAAAAAGAAAATTTAGGAAATATTAATACAACATTCAAAAGAAATATTCACCGGGAAGATGTTTTCAGTTTATCAAATTTTTATAATTTTCTAATAGAGAATTTAGATTAAAAATTAAATTTATGTTTTGATTTGATTTAGTAGAAATTGTTTTTATTGCAACAATCTTTATTTTTTCTATAAGTGTTCATGAATTCACTCATGCATTAACTTCATATATTTTGTGAGATCATACACCAAAAATTCAATGAAAAATCTCACTCAATCCTATTAAACATCTAAGTTTTTTATGATTTTTGTCTGTTTTTTTCATAAATTTCTGACGATGAAAATATACACAAACCAATTATAGTTTTTATAAAAATCCTATCAAAGATCAAATAATTGTAGCAAGTTCTTGACCATTTATAAATTTTTTTATAGCAATAATTGCAGTTTTATTGATTGTTACTTATTCATTTTTTTGGCTTGAAATCACTCATCCAGCAAATATAAATGTAGAGGAAAATTCTATTTTACTTTTTTTGTACCTAACAGCATTTATAAATATCATACTGGCAGCATTAAATATATTGCCAATACCACCATTGGATTGATTTAGATTAGTTAAATTTTTTTATCCTGAAAGTTCAAAAATAATAGAAAAATATTGAATATATCTTGCTTTTGGATTAATTTTACTTATATTTATTCCATATACTTGAAATTTTATTGAATCTACAACAGCAAAAATAGGAGATTTTATTTATTGAATATTGTTTGTGATAGTAAGTAATATATTTTATTAAATTAACCAAAAATAATGTGGCAAAAACTTGAAGAAGTAGAAAAAAGATATAATCAAATCAAAGAAGAACTATGTAACCCAGAGGTTTTTTCTGATAATGAAAAAATGATAAAATTAAATAAAGAACTTACAAATCTTGAACCAACATACAATCTATATCAAGACTACAAAAAATATCACAATAGCCTAGAAGAGGCAAAAGAGATGATAAATACTGAAAAAGATGAAGATTTAATTGAAATGGCAAAAGCACAAAAACAAGAATCTGAAGAAATGCTAGAAGATATATATGAAAAATTTAAAATAGCTATGCTTCCAAAAGATCCAAATGATGAAAAAAATATTTTTATGGAAATAAGACCAGCAGCATGATGAGATGAAGCTGGATTGTTTGCTCTAGAACTTATGAGAATGTACCTAAGATATACCGAATATGCTTGATGGAAAACTGAAATAATTGAAGAAGAAATTAGTGATATATGATGATTAAAATCATGTATAATCAAAATAAGCTGAGAAAATGTATACTCAAAGCTAAAATTTGAAAGTTGAGTTCATAGAGTCCAAAGGATACCAGAGACAGAAAGCTGATGAAGAGTTCATACATCAACTGTTACAGTAAGTATAATGCCAGAAGTTGAAGATGTACAAGTCAATTTAAATAAAAATGATGTAGAATTACATACTTTTGCAGCAAGTAGTGCTTGATGACAAAATGCAAATAAAAATGCAACCTGAGTTAGACTAATTCACAAACCAACTGGAATTATAGTAACTATTTGAGAATGAAAATCACAGCTACAAAACAAAGAAAAGGCATTTCAGGTTCTAAAATCAAGACTTTATGAAATAGAACAAAAACAACATCACGAAAAAATTCAGGAAGAAAAAGCAAATCAAATTTGAAGCTGAGACAGATCTGAAAAAATTAGGACCTACAACTTCCCGCAAGATAGAATAACAGACCATCGTATTAAAAAATCTTGGTCTAATATACCTCAAATAATGAACTGAGAAATAGATAAAATTATAAATGATGTGATGATGGAAAATCAAGCAAAACAACTTGCTTTTGTGAAAGAAGAATAATTAAAATTTTAAAAAATAACTGCAATTAAATGCTTGTTGATACAGTAGAAAACTATGATACTCAAAAAGTAGAATTTCTTAAAAACCTACGGGAAAAAACTATTAAAAATATATCAACAAGAGAAGATCCCAAAAAAATATATTCTTTTCTTTGAAAATGCTGAATTTTGAGTATTGAAGAAAAAACAAAAGAAATATATATATGAGTGCCAAATGAATTTATTCAATCACAAGTAAAAAAATTTTTTAAAAAAGAGCTTGAAGCAAGTATACAAGAAGTTTATAGTGACTGATTCAAAATAAAAATTGCAGTTTATAGTAAATTTCAAAGCTGAAAACATAAGCTACAAATCAATATACAAAAAATTTTGGGAACCAACAACAAAAAAAACACTCCACCAGAAAATATTGATAAAAAAACAAAAGAAAAATTAAAAAATTTCTTTGGAATACTTTTTGATCAAAGATACAAATTTGAAAATTTTGTAGTTTGATGAAGCAATCAGTTGGCATATTCTGCAAGCAAAAAAATATCAGAATCACCCTGAAAAGTTTACAATCCTTTCTTTATATATTGAGATGTATGACTTGGTAAAACTCACTTACTGCAGGCTATCTGAAACTATATAATGAAAACTCAAAACGAAAAAACAATTGTATATTTACCAAGCACAAAGCTTATTGATGAGATAGTAGAGGCAATAAGAAAAAATACTCTCTCCAACTTGATGAAAAAACTTGAACAAGTGGATGTTCTTATCATTGATGATATTCAGTTCTTAGCAAACAAAGAAAAAACTCAAGAAATTTTCCATAATATATTTAATGATTTTCATATAAATCAAAAACAGATCATAATATCTTCTGACCGTCCACCAAAAGAACTTGATCTGCTGGAAGCAAGATTGAAAAGCAGATTTGCACTTTGACTTGTGACAGATGTTAAAAAACCTGACTTTGAAACTAGACTGGCTATAATACATTCTAAGCTTAGGGAAAAATGAGAACAACTTGATCAAAGCCTTTGTGAAACTCTTGCAAAAAACATACAAGACAATATTAGAGAAATTGAATGAGCAATAAACTTAATAATGACAAGAAAAAATTTGTTAGAACAAGAGATATGAGAAAAAGATATATTTGAAGCATTACAAACATTGTGATACAATATAGACAAATCAGAGCAACAACAAGTAAACATAATAAATGCAGAAAACAAAAATACCAAAAACACCAAAAGCTTTTGAAAAATAGTAGAATATGTATCAAATTATTATGATATATGAATATTTGATATAAAATGAGAAAGTAGAAAAAAAGAAGTTAGTATGGCAAGACAAATGCTTATGTATATTGCAAAAGAACATTTTTGATGGACACTTGAAAAAATATGAGATTATTTTGGTTGAAAAAATCATGCAACAGTAATTTATGCTATAAACAATTTTAAAAAATTACTAAAAAACAATAAACAAGCATACAATGATTATCAAAATATAATACAAGATTTCAAGTAGTATAAACTTGGAAAACCACATAATAATTTTAGAAAAATAAAGATTTTTAATGGAGTGGATACTCAATTTGGAACAGTTGGAAAATTTTAGAAAAACAAAAAAGCTACAACCTTTTAGAATAAAACAAATCAAGCAAGAAATATTCAAAAACAGCAATATAAATTTTGAGGATATGACGACCCTATCCAAGGAGTTAAGAGAACAATTAAATAACAGTTTTTATATTAGTTCACTAACTCTAAAAGAACAAATTGATTGAGAAGAAAGCACAAAAATTTCATTTACCACAAAAGACAACAATATAATCGAAACTGTGATTTTATATCACTATCATTATAATTGAGACCAAAAAAAACTAAATAGAATAACACTATGTGTTTCTACACAAAAATGATGCCCTATATGATGTGATTTTTGTATTACTTGAAAACTTGGATTTGCAGGTAATCTTACTACAGAAGAGATCTTAAGTCAAGTACTGGTTGCCAACAATATAATCAAAAATAAACTTTGAAAAAAAGAAGACTGAACATTACATAAAGTAAGAAACATTGTTTTTATGGGTATGTGAGAACCTTTATTAAACTATGAAAATCTGAAAAACTCCCTCTTTTTTATGCTTGAACAAAATTACTTATCACTTAGCAAAAGACATATAACAATTTCTACTTCTTGACTTATTCCACAAATAGAAAAGCTAGTTGAGGACAATTTAGAAGTTATGCTAGCAATTAGTTTGCATGCACCAAATCAAGAATTAAGGAAAAAAATGATGCCTGTTAGCCAGAAGTATCCCCTACAAGACCTTATGAAAACTTTGGATTGGTATGAAAACAAAACAAAAACCAGAATATTTCACGAGTATATTCTTATTAAAAATTTAAATGATTCGGAAAACCATGCTATCCAACTTTCAAAACTTCTAAAATCAAAAAACTGTCATGTAAACCTTATACCATTTAATGAAAATCCTCTTACACCAAATTATCAAGAACCAAATCCAGAAAAAATAGAAAATTTCAAAAAAGTCTTGGAAAGAAATTGAATTACCAGTACATTAAGAAATAGTCTTTGAAGAAAAGAAAAATGAGCATGTGGACAACTTTGATGGGACAAAGTTTCTAAATAAAATTATTTTTTTGCCAATATAATCTGCCTTCATACAAGTTGGCCATCTCTTTTATATGGTTTTCACAATTTTTCAAAGTCAAACTCCATATTTCATTTTTCTAACTTGTTTAAAACTCAAAATCAATAATTTGTCATTTTTGAATAAATAGGAAAACAAAAAACCATGCATATATTATCATAAAATTTTGATATATTTTGCAAAAAAGCATTATAAAGATTGTAGATATCTTCGTGATTTTTGGTTAGCATTTTTTGAGTAGTATTATTATTTATTACTGGTCAAAGCCATCATTCTGTAACTATACAATCCACATTATTTAAAAATTTTTTTTCAAATGGAGTTTTAACATCGTTTTTGAACAAAGTAAATTGCATATTTTTATAATAATCTGTTTGTTTCCAAAAAGATAAGTTCTGCTTTGCTGGAGTTGTATTTATATCAGATCACAAAAAGTTATATCAAAAATAATTTGCCACAAATCAAGTTGTTCAAAATCACACAAAAGGGTCATATATAGTTTCAACTTGTCAAGTAGCTGATCACGTACACAAATTGATCATTATATGAGCCAGTTTTGAAGGCATCATTCAAACTTTCATTCATCTTGATGGTTTTTGATAATCTATTGTTTCATACAAATCAATTTTTTGATATCATTCTACCAACAAAACTTTATCTTCAAAAAACAAAAATTCTTTTCAATGATTTTTGACCTCAAGATCTGTATTTTCTGGTTGTATTAATTTGAACTTTTTGATTCAAAATGTTTTTTTTAGCTTCAATCAAAAGGTTTTACTATTGGTTCAGATAATATCTTTATTGTTTAGATAATTTTTAATTTGATCAAAACTAATTATTTTTCAGTATTTTATCACTCATCAAAGCTTATCTAAATCATCTGGATTGTAGCTGTCAATCAAAAGGATATTTTTTGATATTCTTTTGAAAGAATCAAATCAGAATAATTTTAGCTCTTTTGATGATAAATATGAATTTTTTCAGGTTACCACAAAATACATAATCCAATTAAATGTTATTAAAATAATTCTTTAAGCACTTCTTTTGCTTTTTCAAGTTGATTATCAACATTTTCAGTTTCATATTTATCGGTATCAAATTCTACTTTATGATCTGGCTCTAATCATTCTCATTCTACTGTTTCTCAAGAAGGTGTAAATCGCTTTCACATAGTATATTTAAGTGATGATCAATCTTGGAAATCATGAAGAGTTTGTATTGATCATTTTCAAAAAGTTTTTTCTCAAACTATTTGTGAATCCAAATTTTCTCTTAGGGCAGCTGCTATAATTTCTGAAGCTGAAGCCGAAATTTGATCTACCAGTATAACTACAGGTTTGTCTTGCAACTGATGATATCAACTAGAGTTGTACTCATCTCAAGGCTGAATAGTATAATCTGTAGTTACTATAGTATCTCACTCCGGCAAGAAATATGATGCTATTTCTACTGCCATAGGCAAAAATCCTCATCAATTTCACCTCAAATCAAGTATTATTCAATCAAGAGTTTCTTCTTGTAAATCCTGTATAACATTACTCAAAGCCTCCTGAGTATCTTCTCAAAAGATAGATATTTGAATATATCAAGCTGTGTTTCAGTTCAGATCTTTTTTTTCTCACCTTACTGATGGAACATTCACTTCGGCTCTTTCAACCTCAACTGTAAAAGTCTCTCTTTCTCAATCTTCTTCTCTAGATATTTTTAATTCTACTTTTGTTCATTCTTCTCAACGAATTTTTTCTACTGCTTCTGATAAAGACAAGTCTGAAGTAGATTCTCAATCCACCTCCAATATAATATCCATTGGCAGTAATCATGCACTTGAAGCAGGCGACTCAGGCATCAACTCTTCTATCATAACTCAATTATCTCTTTTTGTAACTACTGCTCATATTCATTCAAAATCTTGATTTCATTCTAGTCATTCTTGGAAAGACTGATTTTCTTCAGAAGATAAATAGTTATTATAAGGATCTCAAGTTTCTTCTACAAAACTTCTCAATGCAGAATCAAACATATCTTCAAAATCTAATTCATCACTACGATAATACTCTGACTCCAATATAGACCATACTTGATATATTTTATCAAATCTATCATTTTCATTTTCTAGAGTTTCTTGAGAAGTTCAACCTATAGATGAGAATTTATCTTTTATATCTTGTACCAAACTAGTACTATCAACTCTTACTGTTGTATCTGTATACGAAGACAAATGATTATCAAGATAATAAGAATATCATAAAAATGTTATACCTCATCAAAATATTATTCACATAAAAAATAGTATAATTTTTTTAGTTTTTTCCATTTTTTAATTTTTTAAATTTAAATTGTATTGATGTTGAATGTATATATATTTTTATATATACAATTTTTCTGTATAAAATTCAAATTTTAAACTATAATATAACTTTTAATTTAATTTAATTCAACTCACTCATACACTTCAAACACTTTTCATTTTTTCACAAACACTACATCAATTCTTATTTCTCCCTGATGATAGTGCTTTTGCAAGTAATATTGTATAGTTTTTTCTAGATATTTCAACTTTTTTTTAGTTATATAATCATGCAAATCATCTATTCAGTCAACAATTTTTACTTCTACAAAAACCAAAGTATTATTTTTTTGTAAAATCAAATCTATTTCTCATGTATTGGTAGCAAAATTTTGATCAACAAGCAAATATCAATCATTCTCATAATGATTTTTTGCTACTTGCTCTCATTCATATCATACGGATCTGTTTTGCATTTTATTACATACTGTTGATATAAAAATATTATTAATTCTTAAACCAATAAAAATGATATATTAAAGCTTTTGAACAGTTTTTAGTTTTATAATTTTCTTATTGAATTTATCCAAAAAATCAATATATATTTGTGATGATTTAGAAAATAATTTTTTTTATGCTTGAACTGGAAATTAAACTTTGGCTGATTTTGACTTTTATAGTATTATCTGTACCTGTTTTTCTATTAGTCAAGAAGTATATACTATCAGCATATCATATAATCAAAAATATTTATCAAAAATTCGAGTACAAAAAAAATTTGGAAAATATAAAAAAAGAAATTATCGAAAAGTCCAATCAACAAAAGAACACTTCACAAGAATCCACCCAAGACCCGAACACCAAAAAAGAAAATCAAGAACTACTCAACAAAAAAATAGAAAGAATCATTTATCAAGCAAAATTTCTAAAAGAAAAATGACAAATTGAAAGTTATGAGCAAAAATTAATTGAATGACTTTCTTATGATAATGAAAATATTGATTTGCTAAAAATGTTATCGGATCTATATTTTTCCCTAGGAAACAACAAAAAAGCATTACCATTATTGAAAAAAGTTTTGGAAAAAGATGCAAACGACCACAAAGCTATCTGGCAAGTATGACAAATTTATTTTGAAAAAGAAGACTTCCAAACTGCAAAACTACTAATAAACAAAGCAATTCTTTTGAAAAATGACAATCCCAAATATCATGTAAGTATGGCAGAAATAATGTACAGTCTTGATGATATAGAAGAGTCTATTAATTATATGGAAAATGCTGTAAAGCTAAGACCTCACAACATAAATTATCTTTTGGCTATTGCAAGTCTTTTGGAAGAAATTGGAGACAAAAATGAGGCTAAAAAATATTACTTCAAAGTACTTGAATCAGACCAGACAAATGAACTTGCAAAAAGCAAAGTAAATCAAATTTAAAACTTAATATTACAAAATGGCAAGAAAGAAAAAAAATAAAATACTTATAATATTTATAGCATTTACTATAATGATATTGATATTTTGATTGTTGTGATCTTGATTAATATATCTTTTTGATGATTCTCAACAACCTCAAGAACAACAAGAAATAGAGTTTGAACCATGAGAAGAAATAGAGTTTGAACCATGAGAAGAATTAGAAATAGATGATTTAGACCCAGGAGAAATAGATGGTGAAGTAGATATAGATCAAGATGAAGAACTGGATTTGGATCAGCCTGAACAAGAAGAAGAACCAACTGATACTGAATCAGAAACAAACAACGACCATCAAGACACACAAAACAGTGAAAATCAGTAAGATTATATCAGAAAATTTAATTTGTACACAAAAAATTATTAATTATTATCATACAAAAAAGAAATATCTATAAATTCCCTGAATTTAGGTATTTCTTTTTTAATTACTTGTTTTTGTTTTTTGTTGTAAAATACTTTATAAGCTTTGTTTTCTTCACTATCTGATAAAACTTTGAATTTGTTGTCTATAAATTCTATAGCACAGTTATCTGATATGGCTATTCAAATATCTTTGTATTTTTTTATGAATTCTTCGAAATCTTTTATTCTTTCTTGGTTGGAAAAATGAGGACAATGTATTCATTTAAGCAAACCAAGTCATCTTACTTTGATATATTTTCGGTTATCTTCTGATTTAAAAGACATTGAATCACTGTGTCCTGCTTCAAACCAGCATATACTACCAGCACTTAGGCCGGAAAGGACTGTTCAATTCTGATGAGCTTGTTCTAAAAGCTTATCAACTCAAAGTTTGCGCCACTTTTTCATCATTTTCAAGGTGTTTCCTCATCAAACATAAATAAGATCACTTCATAAAATTTTTTCTTTAATCTCTTCAAAATCAGGTTTTTTACTCAAAAGATACAAAACATCTGGATTACAGCCAAGATGGTGTCAGTAAATATTCTTGAAGGTTTCTATATATCAAGTAGCTTCCTTGCTTGCAGTTGGGATAAACAGTGCTTTGGGGTTTGTTTTATTGGTTAGCTCTACTACTCTTTTGTCAAAAGTAAGTGTTTCGTGGTTTTTGATTTCTCATCCTCCGATAGCTACTATTTTTCACATTTTGAGATTTTTATGGAATAAATTTAGAAGAATTTTCCAAATAACTTCTTGATCTAATCTATTCAAACTTTGTTATAACATAGTTTAATTAATTTTGATTTGAAATAAAGCCAGGCAAAATATTTTATCTATAATTAAGGTTTTCAAGTTCTTGTTCAAAATTTTCTTTGAATGACTCAGACTCTGTGAAAACCGGTCTTACCAGCTTAAATACTAACTCAGACTTATAAATTCAGTTAGTAGCATCTATAACCAAGTGTCCATTTTCATCCTGTGGAAAATGATTATTTTTAGGAGATTCCAACTGACTCAATAAATCATACCTTAGATAATTTTTTTCTCTAATTGAATCTTTACTAATATCATTATTTGATTTACCCTTCTGTCTAATATTATCAAAAGTATATATCATATTCTGTTGTAGAAATTTGCTTCAAACCTGATAATTTTCCAAAAAGATAACCGACAATAGTTCTCTTGTTTTTCTAAACAATACTTTTAGTTGTTTTTTTTCTTTTTTATCTTTATCATAAACTACTATGATTCATATTTTATTTGCTTTAGGACCAATAGAGTCCATTAATTCAAATTTATAACTAGGAGAACAACTTCACGACTTAGCTGTTTCGTTATTCACAACAATAGAAGATCTTTCAGAGAAAAAATCATTTATACCAGAATCATCAAATGGTCTATGAATATAAGTTACACTACAATTAGATAAAGTACAACTATCTTTTACAGAAATATTTTCAATAGTTATATCATCAAGGAAACAATCTACAAAACTTATATTATATAAATCTATATTTTTAAAGTAAGCATTTTTAAAGCTACATTTCTCAAATCTGTATTCAACAGCTTCTTTTTCAGTTAAATCAAATATTGCTCATGAAAAATCCCTATTTCTTAGTAGTTTTTCAGATTTATTACCGGATTTTTCAAAATCATCTTCCATAGAGTTTATATTTATACAAAACCCTTCAAATCATAAATTTTCTTCCAAAACTTTATTATACTCTTCTTTGGTCAAAGCTTCTCATGTATTTCTTTTACTCAATGTTCTAGATTTAACTGGATCTAAAATACAAGATAGTTTTTCTGAAACTTTTTTTGGTACATTAGATAATCTTTGTTTTATAGTAGCATTTGTATTGTTTGTATTGTTCTCTAAGTTTTTACTCATTTTTTGTATACTAATTATAGTTAAAAATCCTAAACCATATTATCATCATAAAAACTTGAAGTTAATCAGTTTTCCAACAAAAATAGATGAATATTTTATAATTTATTTTCCAAAAAATGCAAGTAATGTTTTGAGTTAATCAAACCTATCACTCCTCCTCATCATACAAATAAGCTCTTATCTCAAATCTGGTCATACCAGTCATCATCAAAGCCATTTTGATATAATTGTTCAATCTTGATAGATTTCTTCTTTTTTCTATATACATATCCCAGTCTTTTCATTTTTGTTGTTTTTCCCAGTCTTCAAAACTATCCTTGGCTTCCTGTATGCTAATGTTTGAAATCTCATCAAATCAATCCCTGAAATCTTGGGACAACTCCTCTTCTATTTTGTCAAAAAAATTTTGGAGGAACTCCTTGCCTGTTTCATTTGTTTGAGGTTTGAAATACATCCATTCGGGAAGTTCTGAATTTTCTGTGGTGATTTTATAATAGTTTTTTAATCTGTTAACAAAATCAATTAGTGTTTTCCAAAGCTCTTGTCTACTAGTATCAGTTTCAGACTCTTTGATATCCAAATCTTCTGCTCATTTGAGAATTTCATTTTTCATATACTGTAGTTGATCTATCAAATCAGGTTGAGCTTGGAATATTAGTTGTTCATCTCAATAATTATCTTTTTGGTCTTGTAGAAGATTTATCAGGGTTTCTGTATCCTCTTTTTTTGTTTGTAGTTTTGTAGGAAGTTTGGACATTTTGTTTTTGTTTATGAGATAAAATAAATATATTTTATCAAAAAGTAGTTATTAATTATTATACAACATCAAAAAAAATATTTCAAGAAAACCTCTCAAAGATTGTTACAAAAATAGTGCTTTACTCCATCCTTTTGGTAACAAACCGTAAGAGTAGAATACTCCATCCCTTTTGTTACAATCTTTAGGAGTGGGGGTACTCCATCCCTTTTGTTACAATCTTTTGGAGGGGCTACCCCAGTCTTGTCCGAAACCTTATTAAGAGTATTTATAATAATTTAAATATTTCTTTTTAAGAAGATCAACATCTCCTCAGATTGCTATTGCTAGCTCAATTAAAATTAATTCATCTAATTCAGCAATAAATCTTCTTTTAGCTTCTTTGTAGGATTTTATACTGTTTTTTGATTTATATACTATTACAAGTATTGATGTTATTAGTGTCATATATAGCATATTCATTATTCAATTCTTTGATCTTGATACAAAATGACTAAATCAAAATTCTTGTTTTATAAATCTAAAAAATACTTCTATATCCCATCTCCTTGCATAAAATTCTGTTATTTCTTCTGCTGTGAAATTATACATATTTGTTATAAATAAAAATACTTCATTTTTTTGATTTATTGCTTTTATTAATCTTAATTCTTTTTCTAATATATCTCATCATTTTCAATATAATTTTACTATTTCATCACATTCTAACACTAAATTTCATACTTTTATTCATTCTACTTCTTTATTTTGTCTTATAACTTGATACTTAGTATTTTGTCTTAATCTACTTACAAAATTTGTATTTTTATCTATTAGCTTTGAATAAGTTTCTCTTTTTTGAACTCATCTATCAAATAATAATATTTGATTTTTAGATGTTGTCTCTTGTAAAATAGTTTCTCATAATGCTACATCTTCACTACTTGCTTTTTGCTCTTCATAAACTGAAACTTTATTTGGCAACAATCACTTTAATCAGACTGTAAATTTTATATGTCTTTCATCTGGACTTCATGCTTTTATTCAAAACTTAAGTAGTTTTTCTGATATTCAAACTAATGTAGAATCAAATCTCTTTAGCACCACCTTCATTTTTGTTGCTCATATTTTTAATACTTTTTCAAACTTTTTACTTATTTCTTCAAACAATTTCTCAAAGAATTTATAATCCATGTTTATAAGTCTATCACTTATAGTTGTATGTCTTGTTTGTTGTTCTCATTTATCTGCATATTGAGTAAATTCAGGACTGTTATATATTGATGCTAATGTTCTTTGTGTTAAATTATCTCAATCTAATATTCACATTAATAACAGTTTAAACATTACCTTTCAACTCATTTTTTTAACTTGATGATTTATATTACAGTTTTTTTCTAATTTTTCTATAAATTCATCAGGTATTATTTCTAATATCTGTTTTACATTAATTCCTTCCATATTTAAATATATTTTATTATTTTAAATGCTATACTTATAGCTTTTTTTATAATAAAATCAATGTTTCGGACAAGACTAGGGTCACCCCCTAAAGTATTCATTGGAAGTTTGAAGGGGAGGTTTATTATAATGATTTTGCTAATTTTCAAAATAATATACAAAACTAGATATTTTCTTCATTATCTTGTGTGTTTGTGTTTTGTTGTGTAATGGTATCTTCATCTTTGCTTGTCTCCTTTGAGTCTTTGTCTTGGCTATCTTCATTCTTTGTAATTGTTTTGTATACTTTATACCAATAAGTAGTAAAAAAAGCTTCTATGATTCAGTTGATATATGCTGTGAGTAATATAAGAATTCAAAAGATAATATACATAGAATACTGTATGATTTGGATATCATCAATTCATAATGTATAAAATATCCAAATAAAAATCCATGGAATTATCACTATTATTACAATATTAAGTAGGAATCTTATATATAAAAAATAGTTCATAAGTACAAACTTTAGAGTGATACCAAAATTTTCAAGTGTTAATGCTATACTTTTTTTGATAGCATCAACCGGTCAGTATCATTCGATAATTATTAGAAATTTTGAATAGTGAAAAAAAATAGTTGAAAAAAATATTATAAAAGCCCATATTAGAATTACAACTTGTACAAATGTGTTTTCTAATATGCCCATGTCCCACAACCTAGTAACAGCGATGAAAAAAATCAAATAGTTTACCACACTCATCATACTGTTGTATTCAAACATAGGGAAAAAATTCAATAATCATTTTCATATAGAAGATTTTCATCATTTTTCAGGATTGTTCAGATATGATATTAGTGCTCAATCTGCTATGGGAGGCAATAGAAAGTATCATACAGCCAGAGTGATTATTAATGTTACTATAACTCATGCAAACTGGATGTTGTCCATAAAAAATTGTATATATTCAAAAGCTATGTCCATAGTTTCTGCTTGAGCAGCTCATTCAGAAACTATATAATACAATTGGTAAATCACATAAACAACAAAAATTATAGAATAAATTATAGTAGTAACAGTTGCCAATCTAATAAGTTTGTTGTCTTCACTGATTTTGTTGTATGATTCAAGAAGTATCGGGTTTGGCATAATATTACTCTTCATAAGTTTTAAAAAGTTTTTCGAAGTCTTTTGGATAGTTGGATTTTATGGATATTTGTTTGCCCTGGAATTTGTCATAAAATGAATATTTATAACAATGCAAAAGTTGTCTATTGATACCAAGTTTTTTTAGGAACAGATTATTTGTAGCTTGTTCTCAGTATAATAAGTCTCAAATTATAGGTGTTCAAATATATTTTGCATGAGCTCTTATTTGGTGCATTCTTCAAGTTATGATTTTTACTTTAGCCAATGTGATGTTTTCTCAGTAAATTTGTTGATTTTGGATTGGTTCAAATATGCTTTTGGCATAATCTCAGTTGTCATCAGGAAAACTTAGATCTTTTCAAACTTTTTTGTCGTATTTTCTATACAGGTTTTTTTTGACTGTAATTTTTTCATCCAAATGTCAACTTAGTATAGCAATATATTTTTTGTCTGTTTGTCTTTGTTTGATGATATGATTTAAGTATTTGAGTGCATTATAATTTTTGGCTGCTACAATTATTCCTGTGGTGTCTATATCCAATCTAAATCAAAACATAGGTGAAAAAGTTTTGCTTTTTGATGTTGTGTATCTTCTTAGAATGTCTATCATGGTGATTTTGTTTTCTTGTTTTGTTCAAGATTGGGTAGGTGTTTTGGCTGGTTTGTTGAAAAAAATCCAATTAATATCCTCGTATATGATTAATTGTTTTATATAAGTTTGATTTATGTTTTTAACTTTTTCTTGCTTTGTTTGATTGAGTTTTTTGATTTCTGGATGAATATATATTTGATCTCAAATATTTATTTTGTAGTTGTTTGGTTTTTTTTGGTTGTTTACTTTTGTTTTTCATTTTCTAATAAGTTGAAAAATTTGTGAAAGAGTAATATCATAATTTTTAAGATATTTTCTAAGAAATCTATCAAATCTTTGTCAAGCTTCTTCACTTGTTATGGTTATTTTCATGGTTTGATAAGTTTTTTAAATATGTTTTTTTATAAATAAAACTTAGTTTTTTTCAACTTCTTTAATAAAATCTATTTTATATTAGAAATAAAAAAATATTTTTTTGTCACTAAAAAGATTAGTTGATAGTTTTGTTTTTATTAAAAGAACTATCTGTAGGCGATTATACTAAGACGAACTTATAAGTTTTTTAATTTAGATATTAAATTGTTGTTATGGAAAAAGATAGTAGATTGAAGTTTTTTCCTGTACCATTTTTTGCGGTGGTTATGTGACTTTCAGGATTGATAATGTCTATTCAAAAAGGTCAAGAAGTTTTGTGATTTCCTCAGATGATAGATTTTTATTTGTTGATGATTGTTGTTGCCTTGTTTGTTTTGTTTTTGGTTGTTTATTTGTTAAAGTTTGTTTTTTATAAACAACAGGTGTTGTCTGAGATTAATCATCCAATAAAAATAAGTTTTTTTGGGGCTGTTTCTATAAGTTTTATACTTTTAAGTGTGGGATTTGATGGTATTAATGATCTTTTAGCACATATATTATTGTGGGTTTGAAGTGTGTTGCATCTTTTTATCACATTTTTTATTATATCTTTATGGATGCATGATACCAAATTTGAAGTTACACATATGAGTCCAGCATGGTTTATACCTGTAGTAGGTAATATATTGATTCCAATAGTGTGAGTTTCCTATCTTTGATTGGAAATATCTTGGTTTTTCTTTTCTATTTGAATTGTTTTTTGGCTTGTTTTGTTGGTAATCTTTTTTAATCGTATTATATTTTATCCACCAATCCCGGAAAAACTTCTTCCAACTTTGTTTATACTAATAGCGCCACCTGCAGTTGGTTTTGTATCATGGTATGAGCTGGTGTGACAAATTGATCAGTTTTGAAAAATTCTTTATTATATTTCTTTGTTTTTTTTGATGTTATTGATTTTTCAGTCAAAAATTTTTATGAAAATAAACTTTTATCTTTCTTGGTGGGCATATACTTTCCCAATAGCTGCAGTTGGAATAGCATCAATGGTTATGTATGATAATACATGATTGATGTTTTTTGAACTGTTGTCTTATGTTTTGTTTTTTGCTTTAGTTTTTATATTAATTATTATTGTTTTTCTTACTTTCAGGCATATTTTAAACAAGAAAATATGTGTTGAAGAAGGTTAGCTTTCTAATATGTTGCGAAAATCTTCTGCATATAATTTGGTTCGCTGAAAACATCAAGTTTGTCTTGATTCACAATTTGAAACAAAATGACTCATAAAAGATACTTGTAGTTGTGTGATTTTTTGAGTTTTTTCTTGGTAGTTTTTGGTTTTTATTATATCCAAAATTCAACTATAATAGTTTTGTATTACAAAATCATATTCCCATCATAGAAGTCTGCTTATCTTTTTGCATAGTATTTTTGCTTTTCTGTCATAAAAATTTTCTGGTAGCTGATTATGGGAATTAAGTATACCAGAAATCTCTTTTTGTGATATTTCAGTTTGTGATTGATTTCTTGGTTGGTTTGGCAACCTTAGGGTTGTTATTTCGTTTCTTGCCAGCATTTTTTTATACAAAAACATAAAAATTTGCTACTATTTAATTATTTTTCTTTGATTTTCAAGTTTTTTTTATTATAATTTGCAGTTATTTTGATGTTTTTAAAAAATTAAGTAAATTTGACGATGAAGATAGGTATAGTATGACTTCCAAATGTAGGTAAATCAACACTTTTTAATGCTTTGACAAAATCATATGCTGCTGATAGTTGAAATTTCCCATTTTGTACTATAGATGCAAATACATGAGTGGTAGATGTAAAAGATGAAAGAGTTGGTAAGCTATCTGAAATTTCAAACTCCAAGGAGAAAGTATATGCAAATATCCAGTTTGTTGATATTGCTTGACTTGTTAGGTGAGCAAGTAAAGGAGAATGACTTGGTAATAAGTTTCTTGCTAATGTGAGAGAGGTTGATGCAATAGTGCAAGTAGTTAGACATTTTGAAGACGATGATGTAAATCATGTAGATGGGAATGTTGATCCCCTAAGAGATATAGAAACAATTAATACAGAACTTATACTGTCAGATTTAGAACAAATAGAAAACAAGCTTCCTCAACTTCAGAAAAAAGTAAAAAGCAAAGAAAAAGAAGCAATAGAAACAGCTGAAGTGTTAGAAAAACTGAAAGAAGTTTTAGAAAATTGAAAACTTATATGGGATATAAAAGATGATCTTTCTGACAAAGAAAAATCAATAATAAAACCTTTCAATTTTCTTACATTTAAGCCATTTGTGTATGCATTTAATGTTTCAGAAGATAATATCAGTGAGTTTGACAGTATAATAAGTGAATATGAAAATCAACTTAATAAGCCTGTATGTGTAGTAAGTGCAAAAATAGAAGCAGATATGATTGATTTTTCTGAGAAAGAAAAGCAAGAATTTTTAATAGAAATGTTTGGAGACAATAAGGTTCCAACATTAGATGATCTTATTAAAACTGCTTTTGATGAAGTTGGTTTGATGTATTATTTTACTACTTGAGAAAAAGAGAGTAAAGCATGGACAATCAAGAAAAATAGTACTGCGCCTCAGGCCGCTTGAGCCATTCATACAGATTTTGAAAGATGATTTATTAAAGCTGAAGTAGTAAAATATGAAGATTTAATTTCTTCTGGATCCTGGCAAAAAGCCAAAGAAAATTGACAAATCAAATTGCAGTGAAAAGACTATATAGTGCAAGATGGTGATGTGATAGTTTTCAAATTTAATGTTTAGTTTTTAGTAAACTTTTCTTGATAATATTTTTCAAATAAGTATATTCACAAAGTCTGATAATAAAAAAGGACAGAAACATGCAGTGTTACCATTTTAAACAAGGTTATTTGCAAAAAGGAATTCCTGTATGTCAAGACCAGAAAAATGGTTATCATGTACGACTTGGTAGGAAGGGGAGAAATAGTAGATTTCAAAATATCAGATTCTTTACTAAAAATCCCCCAAAAATTGAAAAAGGTTTGGTGACAAATGCCTTTCCTGTATTGGTAAGGCAATGTTTGCATGACTTGTATAGGCTTGCAGATCCAAATAAATCTTCTTCCAAAATTTTGGTTGCTATAAATACTTATTTACCTGACCAAAGCCAAACTTATTGGACAGCTCTAAATGGTTTTCCAAGACAATTGGTTAATACTTGGGTGATTGGTCCCAGAAAAGAATTGTGGTTTGAGGATCTTTTGGAATTGAGAAGAGGAGATATTGTTGCTGTGGGAGGTGAGAATGGTCTAACGCATGTTTTGGATTATACTCTTACCAAGAATCCTATGGCTTTAAGTTATGAATATTGGAGGTTTACCGAAGATTTTATTGATTGTCATTCATAGGTTGGATATATACCTGGTTCATGAAAGCATGAACCGGGTTTTTAATTTATTTTTGGATAATTTAAAATTTTGTATTTTTTTTGTTTTATATAAAAACTTGATTTGATTTGTTAATTATTTATATTAAAGTTTGAATTTATATCAAAGAAAAAGTTTTATGAAAAAATTAACCTCAGAAGAAATTAGAAAACTTTGGGATGAGTTTTGGCAAGATCCAGATAGAAATCATACTTATCTAAAATATGCTTCACTAGTACCAGATAGCCAAGACAAAACTGTGTTGTTTACTACTGCAGGAATGCAACAACTTGTGCCTTATCTTGTATGAAAACCTCATCCTCAATGAAAAAGACTTTATAATACGCAAAAATCATTAAGAACTTGAGATATAGATGAAGTTGGTGATGAAAGACATCTTACATTTTTTGAGATGCTAGGGAATTGGTCTTTGGGTGATTACTTCAAAAAAGAATCTTTGACATGGTCTATCAGGTTCTTGAATGAGTATATATGAGTTCCCATGGAAAAAATAGGGGTTACAATTTTTGCTGGTGATGAAAGTTTGTGAATATGAGAAGATACTGAGGCTAGAAAAATTCTTAATGAAATATGAATTCCTGACCAAAGAATTAAAGCTATTTGAATGGAAGATAACTTCCGAGGTCCTGCTTGAGAGATAGGTCCATGTGGGCCTTGTGCAGAAATTCATATTGATAGATGAGAAGAGTGGGGGCCAAATGATTGGGATATGTGAGAAAATGATAGATTTTTGGAGGTTTGGAATAATGTGTTTATGGAATTTTACAAAAATGAAGACTGAACTTTTTCCAAACTTTCTCAACAAAATGTAGATACAGGTATGTGATTGGAAAGACTGGCAATGATTTTGCAATGACAACAAACAGTTTTTGAGTGTGATCTTTTTGAGTTTATAATGCTTGCTATACAAGATTTGGTAGACAAAAAATATCCTCCATTTGAAAAACATGAAAATGATTTTTCTGATAAGGAAAACAATACTACAAAACATTTTAGAATAATAGCAGATCATATAAGGACAGCTGTTTTTATGATATGAGACTGAGTAATTGCAAGTAATGAGGGTAGGGGATATGTGCTTAGGAGACTGATTAGAAGGCTGTATTATTCGGTAATTTCTCTTGATGAAAATGCAAAATTGGATGATTTTGTGAAAAACCTGGTTGATCAAATTAATAAGAAATATTGAACTTACTATATTGAAATTTCTAATAATACAGAATCAATAGTTTCTTCTATCCTAAACGAAATATCTCAATTCCAAAAAACAATAAATAATTGAAGGCAGAAATTGAATGAAATAATGAAAAATTCTTCAAAAGAGATTGAGTGAAAAAATATTTTTCTTTTGTATGATACATATGGTTTTCCTGTAGAACTTACCAAGGAGATAGCTACAGATAATTGACTTGCTGTGGACTTGTGTTGATTTGAAAAAGAAATGGAAAAAGCCAGAGAAAGATCTCGTGAGTGAACAAAAGATGTATTCAAAAGATGAATAGACTGGGCGAAGTATTTGCATTGAATTCCTGCCACTAAATTTGTTGGATATGATACTTTGGAAACTCAAGATAGTAGTGTTTTAAAAGATTTTGAAGTAGACTGACAAAGAGTAGTAGTTTTGGATAAAACGCCTTTTTATGCAGAATCGGGTGGTCAGACTTCTGATACTTGAAGTTTGATTTTGGATGATTGAGAGGAGTTAAAAGTTGTATGAGTGGAAAATTATGCTTGAGTTTACCTGCATTTTGTTAATAACTAGTTTTTGATTTTGGTTCGAGTTCATTCAGAGCTTGAGTAATTTGTCTTTGCTTATTTTCAAGCTCTTCTAAGGTTTTAAAATCTTTTTGTCTCCTTTTTGAACAAGTTGATAAAGCATCGACTATTTGTGATTTTATATTGACAATAGTTTGTCATTCCCTTTTAAGTCATTCAATGTCTTTTTGTTCTACAAGTTTTTGTATATAATTTTTTTTTCATTAATATCATTTTTAGATAATCAATAAAATTATTTTGGGTACATATAAAATAATTTTGTTGATTTTTTTGAATATGTATTGTAAAATCTTATTTTAGTAATTAATCAAATTTGCATTTTATAAAAAAACTGATATAATTTATTATGTATTTAGGCTGTCATAATTTTTTATGAGTTGTTGAAACCAAGAAAATATAAATAAAATCAAAAAATCCCTATTTTTGAGGCAGAGCATGAAAAAAAAGTTGATCTCTCAGTGGGATAGATTTTCAGAAGATAAAAGAGAAAAAATAATTAACACTATAGATCAATTAGAAGAATTTAAAAAAGTTTTGGTAAAAAAATCTTTGGAAAAAGATCCAAATTTAAAAGATAAAATTTGATTATTATTACAAAACCAAAAAAATAAAATAAAAAAGAAAAAAGAAGAAAAAGAATATCAAGAAGAAGTAAAAGAGGCAGAATCTTTACTGGATAATCTATAAAAATGTCCATTGAAAGTTTCACAATGTGGAGAATAGAGGAAAAAGAAAATACAGAAGATATAAAAGATAATCTTGAATATGAAAGTAAGCAAGAACTTGTTTCTTATGTTGTAGAAAAATCTGAGCAACATTTGGAACAGGTGTCTGATAGTGAAGATCTTGAAGAGTATGAAAAAGAAGCTTTACAGTATGCTTTTATAGAATTAGTTATTGAGTCTTTAGAATTAGGTAAAAACATAGAAAGTAATAAAGATATGGTAGATAATATTGTCTCTTCCATAGAAGAACATTTGGATGGTATAATACAATATGATATATTACCATGAGATGTGTTGTCTAAAATTGCAGATGATCATTGAGTTGATATGCAAGATATTTTGGAATCAAACTCACAACTACAAAGTCCAGATCAGATACAAGCTTGAGAATCAATAGAAATAAATCCTGAACAAAGTGATTTATTCAAAATTTCAGATACTTGAGAGATAATGTTGAAATATGAATGACATGATTGAGAAGATATTTATATAAGTATTTTGGAGCTTGTATATAGGTGAGTAAGTTGGGAAGAAATAGCTGAACACAATGGTGTAGATGTAGATGCTTATCCATGAATAAAAGAAAACTATGAGCAACTACAAAATACTGATAGAGTGCTAGATATGGATATGACAGACTGAAAAGTTGAATTTCAATATGATTGAGAAAAACATAGAGAGAATTTAAGTGATATTTTAGAAGAAGCACAATGATATGATTCTATAGATGATTTTTTGTCTGCAAATGAACAATATCAACCTATTGCTTGAGTGTTGGATATGATGCAAAATTATGAAGCCCAAAGAGAATATGTAGAAAGTGATGAATTTAGAGAAACTTATGAGAAAGCTGAAAGAATAAATGAAAAAGTAGATACAATATCTATATTTTTGGAAGCTTTGGAAGAAAATATAGAAGAGTGATCAAGATTTTTAAATCAAGATGATGAAAATTTTCAAAGAATAAATGAGATCTTTGAAAGCATGTCTGATAGTTTGATAAAATCTCAAACATTGACAAATGATAGGACATCAAGAATGAATCCTTATCTAAGAGATATAAATTGGGAAGAAGATGTTTTTGATAAAATTGAAAGCTGATTAGATGAAATAAGAGATGTTGTAATAGAAGAAATTTTCGATGAAAACCTTGATATAGAAAACGAGCAACATACTGGTGTTGTAGACACAGATGACCCTGAGGTAAGAGAAAGATTAGATAGAATTTTTGATGATAGAAAGATTGTAAAAGACTTTTTTGACAATGAATATATATGACATGATAAATATATCAAAACATTTGAAACAATCAGAGAATTGTGATTGGACTGAGAAAATTTTAGTGAACAAATATCAGAGTATATATTAGAAAATCCTGATGCATTAAATGAATATGATGATTATATACCATTAAATCTAGAACAAATTCCATCAGAAGATGAAATTAATAATTTTATAGATTATGTATGAGAAAAATGAATAGATAGACTTATTGCTGAATTTAATGAATCTTTAGAAACATTTTCTGATAGCTGAGAACTTGTTCCTGAAAGACCCATTAGTTCAGCACAGTGACCATCTCCTCAAGTAGATAGATATGATAAAATGATAGAAGAAAAATGAGTAGATAGTAGAACTTGAAAGTTTGCAGATAGTATACCTGAATGAGAAAATACTATGATGTTCAAACTTATGCAAATGTGACTTTTTAATGATGAAAATTGAGAATATTCAAGTACAAAAGCAAGAGAATTTTTTGAACAAATCCAAGAGTCTTTTGATGACAGAGAAAGATTAATTGAAGCACAAAGAAATGAATTAGAAGAAGAATTAGAAGAGTTAAGAAATAAAGAAGATCTTAGCTCAGAAGAGGATGAAAGAAAAAGATTTTTGGAAGAAAATATGGATATGATAGTTGATAATATGTCAGATTACTTAGGTAAAGAATTTATACAAAAATGAATACAATCTGCTATTGTTGAAGAGATAATTGAAAATAATTCTAATCGTAGTGGTGGATATAATTGAGACAATCCTTTACTTGAAATGTATTGAGATATTGAAGGTATATGACGATTCAACTTGTCAGACACTCAAAAAGAGGCAATAGCAATTGTTGCAAGAGAATTAGCTATAACAGTAGCTGCTTCAGCTGTATGATTATGAGCTGTTGCATTAGCTGCTAGAGGTTCATATTTGTTAGCAAGAGGTGGAGCAAGAGTTTTAAATGTTAGATGATGACTAAGAGCTAGAGCTATGATAAATAATAGCAGTAGTATGTGATGACATGCTTTAAGATGAGCAAGATGAGCAGGTGAAGCTATTCCATTTCATTTTTGATATTTACTTTGAGAGGAAGTTACAGATAGTGCATTAAGTGGGGAAAGTTTTGAAAATCCTTATGGTGAAGGTGTATCCGAAGGCTTACTAACATTTATGACACAATTTGGATATCTTGGTGCTACTAGAAGAATGAGATTTAGAGATGATATGAGTAGATCAAGGGAAGTAGCAATGGATGCTACATCTTTAATGGGAATATCAATGGGAATAGATGGATTTTCTCAAGGTGAGTTAGATATGAGTGCTGAAAATTTAACTCAAGAAGTTGTTTCAAACCTTATTGTAGCATTGTTTTATTGATGAAGAGCAAGATCTCCAGATGAAGTTAGTGACTTAATGAGGAGATTTAATGATTTTTCAGATAAAGTATGACTGGGTGCTTTTATGGGTAGATGAACCACAAGAGCTATAAATTCAGATTATTGAGGATCATTGTCTACACTAAGTGCAAGGTGAACAATACCTACAAGTATACTAACTACTGGAATTACATTAGAAAGTGTAATGAATAATTTTGAATGAAATCAATGAGAAGAAGGCCAGCTTGATAGTAGATTTGAAAATTTAGTAGAGAAAGCAGAGAATGAAGAGATAAGCACATGAGAGTTTAGAGATGAAGGGAAAAGAATAATAGACCAGATTTTTGAAGAAAGATTACTTAATATGATAGGCCCAGAAAGCGTTGATAATTATGAAGAAATCATTATTAAATTAAATCAAGAGAAGTCTAGGATGAAGAGACTATTCGAGCAGGCTCTTATAGAGAAAAAAGATCAAAAACATATCTATGATATAGATGGATTGTGAAGTGAGTATTTTAGGAATGTTGTACTTGAACAGCTTAGAGAGAGACTACCTGAAGAGGAAACCAGTGAAGATTTTATAGAAAAATATTTACCTTGATAAAATTAGTTAAAAATGAATGAAAAAATGGATAATAAAATAGAGCAACAAGGACAAGAAAGAGAAGCTGAATTTTTGGAAAGGAATGAAGAAATACTATCAGCCTGACTTGAAAGAGACTGATATGATATAGATAATGTATGAGTGGAAGAGATAGCAGACGATAGATTTTTGGTATACAAAAAAGATACAAACCATCCTTTATCTATATTTAGCATGGATTTAGAGTATCAGATCCATGTAGATTTAAGAGATTGAGTGAGAGATAAAACAATAGAACGATATACAGTTTCAGCAAAAGCTGCTTGATACAAAATAGAATTTGAGGATTGAGATCTAAGAATATTTGAATCTTCAGAAAGAAGAAAGTTGGATGAAAGTTGAGATCTTAGTACAAAAACAGAATGAGAGAAATGAAGAGAGATAGATATATTTAGTGCAGAATTTGTAGAAGCTTGGGATACTATACAGTTTGTTACAATGAAGGCACAGTTGGATAATGTGGATGATTTAAGTTATCATTGAATAGAGTTGTTTAATAGTAGATGAATAGCAAGGGTGAGAGATATAATAAGACGTGAAGATTCAATCCCAGAAGATAAATATGAAGATGAGTTTAATACAGCCAAAGAAAACTTATTAGACCAGATATGAGATGATAGGTACAATTATCGACAAGACCCTGTCACAAGAGAAGAACTGGATGCATACTTTCACTGATGAACTATAGAATACCCAAGATGAAACCATATAGAAATACCAGCATGAACTATTTCAAAAGAACTTTATGAATCAGCAATTCAAAAATTAGAAGAAGTAGAACAAGCAAGAGAAGAAAGATTAGAAGGAGAAAAAAAGGAAAGAGAAGAAACAAGTTTGTTGCTTAGAAGACTAAATGAGTGAATAGTATAAAAAATCTTTTGGGAAATAATAAGTATAATAAACAGTAATTAGGATAACTAGAGTAAGCAAAAAAGGAAAGAGATTAAGGAGGATGTTTGAAGGTTTTAGGTAGCTAAGAAAAAAGTTTGAATAAAAAAGTCAACAATTCTAAGATAATAAAAATTAAGTTTTGTTGAAACAATCCAAGACTAAACTTGTTAATGACTAGTTTTTGATTTTGGTTCAAGTTCATTCAGAGCTTGAGTAATTTGTCTTTGCTTTTTTTCAAGCTCTTCTAAGGTTTTAAAATCTTTTTGTCTCCTTTTTGAACAAGTTGATAAAGCATCGACTATTTGTGATTTTATATTGACAATAGTTTGCCATTCCCTTTTAAGTCATTCAATGTCTTTTTGTTCTACAAGTTTTTGTATATAATTTTTATCTTCTATCATAATATATTATTTTAAATTATCAATATAGGGCTGTTTGTATGAATTTAATAATTTTGTTGATTTTTTTGTTTTTTTTAGTATATTCTATATTGTTAAATTTATATTTATATTACTTAAAAATAAAATAAATGCAAGAGAATGAAAATATAAAAATTAATTATAAGTTTGATTGAATTACTGATGCTTTACAAGAAGATTTAAAGACTTTGATAGAAAAAAACATAAACTGAAAGCTTGATAGATATCTTAATGCAGCTTTACAAAAGGATGATGCAGAAGCAAGATTTGAGATAGATGTAAGAAAAAATAAACAAGAAAAATATGAAGGGTCTTTCAGATTAAATCTTGACTGAAAAGGTATGATATATCAAAATGATGTACCTTTTAAAAATATCACTGATCTTGTAAATCATGCATTTGATCATTTTAAAAGAGAAATGTCAGACAAATAAATTTATATAATAATTATCAACAAGAATGGCTGAAGAAAAAAAATATCTTACTCAAAGCTGATATGACAAACTAGCAAACGAACTGGAAGATTTGAAAAAAAATAAGTTACCAGAAGTTTTAGAAAGACTTAAAGAAGCAATTGCTCAGTGAGATATATCTGAAAATGCGGAATATGATGATGCTATGTCTCAAAAAGATCTTATAGAGGTGAGGATAAATGAGATAGAGGGTATGCTTGAAAATGTAGAAATAATAGAAGAATGACAGTGATGAGGTGTAGTAAGGTACTGATCTAGTGTAACATTAGAAGATGATAAAAAAAATGTATATGAGTTTACTTTGGTGTGAGCTTGAGAAGTAGATATTTTGAATGGATCAATATCATTTGCAAGTCCAGTATGACAAGCAATAGAATGAAAAAAAGCTTGAGATACAGTAAGTGTAAGAGCGCCAAGAAGAAGATATGAAATGAAGATAGTAGATGTGAAGTAATACTTTAAAATTCAACCTGCTATAATGTTTTCTATAATAGTAGCAATCTCTTTGAATAGAGTTATAGGTAAAGATTGAAAATTGCCATGGCATATCCCTGAAGATCTAAAAAATTTCAAACATCTTACTACAAACAAGAAGATAGTGATGTGATACAACACATATTTATCAATATGAAAGCCTTTGCCCAATAGAGAAAATATAGTACTTTCCTATCAAGCAAAAAATATTCCTTGATGTGAAGTTTTTGGTAGTATTGATCAGTTGCTGCAAAAATTGGACAGTAATGAGGAAGTAATGATAATTTGATGAGAAAGTATTTATAAGCAATTTTTGGAAAAAGATTTGATACAAAAAATATATTTAAGTTTGATTCCAAAAGAGGTTGAGGGAGACACATTCTTCCCTTTTTTTGAGGACAAATTCAAGTTGGACTTTGAAGATCCTAGATGAGACTATGTTTTTAGGGAGTATGTCAGGAAATAACTTTACTGAATTAAAAAAATATAAATGTACAAACTTTCAGATAATATTGTGCAAAATATAATTGATCTTGAGTACTCAAGACAACAAAGTGAGTTGGAAATGATTGCAAGTGAAAATTATGTTTCCAAAGATGTAATGATGGCTTATTCAAATGTTTTCACAAATAAGTATAGTGAGTGATATCCGGGTAAAAGATATTATTGATGACAAGAATATGTAGATCAGTTGGAGGTTTTGACCCAAAAAAGAGCTTTGGATATGTTTTGATTAAGTGATGATGACTGGTATGTAAATGTACAGCCCTTGAGTGGAGCACCTGCAAATTTGGCAGTATTTTTGTGATTATTAAAGCCTGGAGATACAATACTTTGAATGGATCTTAGTGCTTGATGACATCTGACTCATGGACATCCTCTTAACTCATCTTGAATATATTATAATATAGTTTCTTATTGAGTTAGGAAAGAAGATTATTTGATTGATTACGATGAATTGTTGTCTAAGGCATTAGATAATCAACCCAAATTGATAATAGGTTGATTTTCGGCATATCCCAGAGAAATAGATTGGAAGAAATTCAGTGATATAGCTGATCAAGTAGAAGATAAATATTGATATAGACCTATTTTGATGGCTGATATAGCTCATGTAGCCTGATTAATAGCAGGTAAAGTATATAATTCTCCGTTTCCATATTTTGATGTGGTAACTACAACCACACACAAAACATTAAGATGACCAAGATGATGATTAATTTACTGTAAAAAGCAGTATCAAGCAGATATAAATAGGTGAGTTTTCCCTTGAATTCAATGATGACCGCACGAGCATATAATAGCTGCCAAGGCTGTAGCTTTTTGAGAAGTTATTAGTGGTCAGTTTTCAGATTATGCAGAAAATGTTGTTAAAAATGCAAAAGCATTGGCAGAAAAACTATCAGAAAAAGGTTGGCATGTAATAACTTGATGAACTGATAATCATATTGTTTTGCTTGATGTTACTTCTAAAAATTGATCTTCTACTTGAATATGATGAAAAATTGCAGAGAAAACTCTTGAAACTATATGAATTTCTCTAAATAAAAATATGCTTCCATTTGACCAAAGAAAACCTATGGATCCAAGTTGACTTAGAATTTGAACTGCCGCTGTAACTACGAGATGATTTGATGAAAATACTATCAGATATGTTGCTGAATTGATAGATCAGGCTCTTATGAATTATGATGATGATTCAGTTTTGTCAGAATTAAAGTCTGAGATAAAAAACTTGTGTGAAAAATTTCCTTTACAATATTAGAAGTTTTTTAGAATCCAAAAACTAATGTTACTCAAACTATTCATACTATGATTCAGAAAAATACTTCTATTATAGAATGTCCTATTAAGTGGTTTCGTTTTAGTTTTTTTGTTTTTACTATATCCTTTATTATTTTGTTGAGAATATTTTCTTGATGTGTAGCAAATATTTTGTCTCATATAACATCACGAATAACAATAGAAGCAAAAACTAGTGTAACAATAAAAATAGTGCTTGCTCATTCTACAAGATAAACTGATAATGCAAGTGCAACAACAGTTGCTGTATGTGATGAAGGCATTCAAGCTCCACGGAAAAGAGACTGTCGTTCAAACTTTTTTAAGCGAAACACATCTAAAATTGTTTTTATTATTTGCGCAAGTACTGTGGATACAACTGTAGCAATTAATATCTGGTTTGTAATTATTTCTATCATAATTTTTTATTATATAATAAATATTTTTGCAAGTATAAAAAAAAATGCTTTAAAATCAATTTTTAATTGAAAAACTATATAAAATCCTTATTTATAATTTTAATTTGATATTGTTAATCTAAATTTATATGAAAATAGGAGTAATAGCATCTTGAGTTGATATGTTGTATATTTTTAGAATACTTCAAAAATTTGATTTTGAGTATATGATTTACTGGGATTGGAATAATGGATATTATTCTGATAAAGGTTTTCCTTATTCTTTTGAAAAAGCTAAAATCTGAATAGACTTTCTAAAGAATAAATGAGCCGACAAAGTTATTCTTCCACCAATTTATGAGCTTTATAGCTTGGATGATGAGGTTGTGCTTCCTTTATTTAGAGATTATATGCTAGATGTTTTGACATATAGTCTTGTAGGAAAAATATGATTTTTGTGAGATATTTCTGATTTTGAGTATTTTGATGAAAAATTTTATGATCTTACCCAAAACTTTCAATTAACCAAAAATCAAAAAAATATTTCCAAGTTCAACTTTCCTTTTGCTATATGGAAAAAACAGGTAGTGATGTGGAAGTATTTTTTGTCAAATTTGTCTTTTAGGTCTTGGATGATAAATAAACTAGTAAAATATGATCTAAGATATTTTAAGGATGCTTCTGTTGATACAATAATACCACTAAATTATGGTTATTTTGCTTATACTAGAAACATAAAAAATAGATTAAATTTCAACAAAATTAGATTTCATTGAATTGATAAGTTAGAAAAAATATTTTCAAATCTTGTATCTGATTATCAACAAAACTTTTATGATATAAATGTTTATACCAACTGAATATTTGATTTTGTTTTGGAGGATAAAAGATGGAATATGATGCTTTCTAGGTGAAAAAAGGTAGATATAAAAATTCATTAATTGTAGTGTTGAAAAAAAATGAAAAATAAATAAAAACAATTATTTAAAACAAGAATCTTATAATGAAGACTATCTGATTTAGAAAAAAAACAAAATTTCAAAAGACAAAAAAGATGCTGTCTTATACTTTTTCTAATATAAGTATATCTTATATATTGCTTTTGACAGTAGCTTTTTCATTTTTTTCTTGAATAAATAATTTTTCTAAAACTGTAGATGCAAGTGCATCTTGATTTGAAATGATCAATGAATCTTTGGAGGATCTTGCATTGTATTCATGGCCTATAAATACACAACTTTCTCAAGCTTTTCTATCTTTGAAGTCTTCTATTGAAAACTATTCTGATTGAAAAAATGTTTTTGAAACTAATGAGGCCGATATAAAGCTGTTGATTAATTTTCTAGAAGACAATTATGAAACTGTGATGTGATTTGATTACTTGGAAGACTATACTAGATTTTTGGAGTTTTTATGAAAATCTTTGAATTATAAAGATGATATATATCAAATCTTATGAAAGGATCAAAAGCAAAAATACATAATTGCACTTCAAAATAGTAATGAGGCTAGACCAAACTGAGGTTTCTTTGGTAGTTTTATACTTTTGGAAATAAAAAACTGAAAGATAGATTACACAATAAAAGATAGTTATAAGGTTGATGCTCAAGACTCAATAGAGAAAGTAGATTCACCACAACGAAGACAAGATAATATAGCTGATTCTAGAATTTCTTTTGTTTCAAGTAATGTTTTGTGATTTACTGACAAAGACTGAGAAAATATAATAGATATCTATGAATCTGCATTTCCAGAAAAAAGCATAAATTGAGTGATATTCTTGCAGTCACAACTTTTAGAAAAAATGCTTCCTTGATTTAGAGAAAAAATGCGACAGTGGCAATTTGTAAATGCTGCTTGAAGAATAATGAATAAGGATAATGATGATTTTCAAGAAAAACAGGTCTATATGGAACAGTTAAACAATTATATACAGTCCAATAAGTATTTGCTTTTTCAAAATTTTGCTAAAAACTTTGAACTTGTCCAAGATGAATGATATGTACAAGCTTACTTCCCAGATGCTTCAGATGAATTTAAAAATTTTTTACAAGAAAATCTTCTATATACTACATTTCAGGAAGATATATGATATTTTTGGGATTTCAATTATTCTTATAATAAAATAGATTGATTTGTAGAAAAATATATAAAAATAAAAAAAGATTGAGAAATATTAAAAACAACAAATTTTGATAGAGTAGATTTTGATGATTTTGAGTCTGGTGTTTATAATATTGTAATATGATATAATTTAAATGTTCCATCTAGGTATAAAACTTATATCAAAGAGCTTGAAAAACAATATGATGTAGAAATGGCTGAAAGAGAAAAACATATTCTTAATTTCTGATATGATTTTGAGAATATGTGACTTGTATACTTACCCAAAGAACTTGATATATTGGAAGTAAAAACAAATCCTAAAGCTTATAGAAAATTTAATACACCTTATTCAACTAATATAGTATATGTACTTTCATGAAATGAAAATAATAAATTACATAAAATAGAGTTTATGATAGAATTGTAGTGATTCATAATGTTTTGTAAGTATTTTTTTAATTTCTGCTATCGTTTGTTTGTTGATTGTATTTGACAAATTTTCATATTCGTTTCATACTATTTCCAAAATTTCATCCTTGATTTTGCAAAATGGCCTTATGTTGTAATTTGGAAGATTTGATAAAAAATTATTTAATAATACTACAAGTTGTTTCTTTCCAACAGATTTCTTGGTTTCGAAATAATTTAAAGATTTTAGGGCAATAGTTAAATTTTGTTTTTGATTTTTATGAATTTGTATTAGGAGCCTTTCAATTTGAGTATTTCTTTCTATTATTCTACTTATTTCTCAGATTCTTTTTATTGTATCAAGTTTTGCTCAACTAAGTTGTTTGGACAGTCTTTCAAGGTGATTATACCAAAGTTTTGATATTCTGTCTGCAACAGCAGTTCTTATATGTTTGTTTGTTAGGTACATTATTTCTTCTCTAATTTGTTTTATGTCATTTTCAATTCAGTCTGTTCTTATTCATTCAGATTTTATAGCAATAAGTTGAAAACTTAGTCATTCCAATAACTTATCTAAAGTTTCTAGTCTTTCTTTGCTTGTTTTTCATATATGCTGTATGTTTTCTAGATATTCATACAAATTATCAAATATTTTTATTCTTTTTTTCATAATATGATTTTTTTTACTGTAGTATTCTCTTGTTTTAGAAAAATCTATTATTTTACCTTTTGCAATAGGGTGGTCAATAAAACAGGCCTTATATGTATATCTATTTTCCCAAGGTATATAAACAGGTTTTAAGCTTGTTAATATTTCTTGAAGTAGAGGAATAGCTTTTAGTTGGGCTAAATATAACTGGTTTCATTTGAGGTTAGAGCAATCAACACCAATAAGTTTTTCTAAAATTTCTTTAGTTATGTTTTGGGGATATATCCACACAGCTTCAATTAGTTGCTGATCTGGTGTGTTGGAATTTGCTTTGAAAAAAAGATTTTTTGATTCATAATAACATCATTCTCGATTTGATTGATCTTCTTGATGTGGTATTATAATTTGTGAAAATACTGATTGTATAAGATAGATTAATTCATTTTTATCTATGCTGTTTGCTTTTTTGTATGGAGCAAGATGGTGATTTGGAATTATTGTTCAATCTTCAATTTTTTCTTGGTGTTTTTCTTCTATTTGTTGAGTTACTCGCTCTTTCCAGGTTTTTATTTCTTCATTTGTGTCTTTTAGATCTTGTTTGCTTTTTGCTAATGATATTAAAAAATTTATAATTTTTTCTTGATCAACACAAAGTTCATTATTTTGGGAGCTGTTGAATTTTCAGTATCAAAAGTTATTGAAAGTGTTTATTAAGCTTTCAGCTGTGTTTTTATCTCATTCTGGTCAGTATAATTGACTTTTTAAACTTTCAATATTTTCATTCATTATATAAAAACTTATCACTAAAAACAAAAAACATAGTGAGATATCTATTAAAAACAAAGCTTCAATAAAGAAATTATAATATATCGCAATACAATAGTCAATAGAAACTATGAAATTTTCAATATTGATTTTTGTGTGTTGTTTGTTATACTAATAAAAATTTTTAGTTAGTAATAGTTTTTTGTTGATGTTGTCTTTGTATATCCATGTACCATTTTGTGAAAAAAAATGTTCATACTGTAATTTTTTTGTAGCTCCAAGTGAATGATTCGATAATATCCAAGAATATGTACATAAGTACACAGATGCTGTAATTGAAAATATACATTATTATGCTAGTCATTTTTGAAAACAAGAAATAAAAACAATATATTTTGGTTGAGGAACTCCTTTGTATATATGAAAAGAAAATATATCTAAAATAATAGATAGCATAAAGTCAAATTTCAATCTAGAATATCTTGAAGAAATAAATTTTGAACTAAATCCAAATCCCTTTCAGGAAACCTTGGAATTTATAGACTTTGTAAACAATAGATACAAAGACTTTTTTAGGATAAGATTTAGTTTTTGAATTCAAACATTTGATGATGATATCCTGCAGCAGACTTGAAGATGATATGTTTTCAACACATTAAAACTTTACTTGAAAGATCTTGTAAATCACAAAAAACCCAACAATGTTTTCAACTTTGATTTTATAGCATTCTGAAAATTCAACAAAGATAAGAACTGAAAAAAAATTATTTGGAATTATGACAAGATGGAGTTTTTCAAAAATTTTGTAGATAGTACATTTGCTGATAGTTTTTCTTTGTATACTTTGGAGTTGTTTCCATGAAGTCAAATGTTTAGTAATTTTCAGCCAAATGAGGAAAATGTTTTTGAGGAATTTGATATTTTGAAAAAAATTATTCAAAAATGATGATATAAAAGATATGAAATATCAAACTTTACTTTACCTGGTAAGAATAGTATACACAATATGGTATACTGGGATATGTGAGAGTATTTATGATTATGACCAGGAGCATCTTCGTTTTTACATAAAAAGAATTCATCAAAAATTTTTGAGAAAGACGATAACAGTAAATGAGTAAGATTTGAAAATACTAAGTCTTGGGAAGATTTTTTTGAAGGTAATTTTATAGATGAAAGAAGTTTGTTTTCTATGCAAGAGCATGATTTTTTGATAGAAGAATTTTTCCTTTCTTTGAGGAAAAGTGATGGTGTTGCCAATATTCATAAATTTGCTCCAGTCTTGGAAAATGGCTATGAGCAGAAGATAATTGAATACAAAAACGATTCACTTGCTGAGTATGATTGAAAAATATTTTATTTGAAAGATTGATGAATGAATCTTTATAATAGTATAGTTACGGATTTATTAAATTAATTTTTTTGATGAATAAGTTTAAGATAATAGAAGAGTTGAAAAGAGATATTTCTAATTTTCTAGAAAACTATCCAAAAGGTATAATAATGCTTTGGTGACCTACAGCCAGTTGAAAAACATCAATTTCGTTGGAGATTGCAAAATTTTTAGGTAATGTTCAAATTGTTTCAGCAGATAGTAGACAAGTATACAAATATATGGATATTTGAACTGATAAAGTAGATATTTCAATAAGGGAAAAAATTCCTCATCATCAAATAGATTTAGTGGAGCCTGATAAGATATATACTGCTTGAGAATGGAAAAATTCTACAAAACCAATAATACAAAATATTCAAAAAAAATGAGATATACCTTTTTTGGTGGGTGGTACATGACTTTATATAGATACAATATACAAAAATTTTAGTATGCCACAGGTTTGACCTGATATGGAGCTTAGGAGATGTTATGAACAAAAAGAAAGAAAAAATCCTGGAATTTTACATCAAAACCTTAAAGATATAGATCCCGAATCTGCCAGTCAGATTCATCCCAATAGTACAAGGTACATTATTAGAGCATTAGAAATATACGAGAAGACTTGAAAAACAAAATCTCAATTGGCAAAACCTCAGCCTGTTGATCGACCTATTTTCATGTGAGGTTTGATACCTTGAAAAAATGTTTCAAATGATATGATAAATAATAGGGTTTTGGAAATGTTGGAAAAATGACTTGTAAAAGAAGTAGAAAAGCTTATAGATATGTGATATGATAAAACTTTACCAAGTATGCAGGGTATATGATACAAGGAGGTTTTGGACTATATTGACTGAAAGTATGATTTTGAATCAATGGTAGAAACTTTGAAAAAAAACACTCAAAAATTCGCTAAAAGACAAAGAACCTGGTTTAGAAGATATCTAAATGACAAAAAGTATTCTCCCAAAAGTAATGTTGTATACAAAATTTTTTCTGGTTAATTTACAAATTTATTAATAAATATATTGATATGTTGGATAAGGCAAAATCTATATGAGTTATGTACATTGTAGTGTTTTTGTTTTCTTTTGGTTTGTTTATGATAGGCTTTGTTTTGTGAATAATTGATTTTAATCATTTGCTAAACTATATTTTTCGTTTGTTTTTGGTTTTATTTGTGTTTTTTATTATTCACTTTATGATATTGTATATTCTTGAAAGATAATAGATTTGTAACCTAAAAAATATATTATTTGTTTTACTCTTGTGGATTTTTTAATAAGGTTGACTTTTTTTCTAAGAAGAATATACTACGTCTTGCTTTTACTTGAATTGTAGTGTGGAGGTCCAGGTTTATGGGTGTTGTAACTGAACATCGTCAAGATATATTTTATGTGAAGCTGGATCATTCATCTGGTAGAAGCATGATAGTCTTGATGCAAGACACCGATTTTTATAGAATATTTGGTAGAAAACATAAAAAACTTTTAAAAGTTGTCTTTCCTGAACTATTTAAAGGCATTGTGAAACCTATATTCAAGTACAAAGAAACAGAAGGTTATGTTGGTTTCTTGGAGATCAACCAACTCTTTCCAGATAGTATAATTAGAGATATAGCAGTTTTTGCTGTTGATCTAGGAGATTCTTCCCCAAATTTTGAAGAATATCCAATTTTGTTGGGTGTTCAGGGTTTTGGAGTTCAATGGATAGAATATATTAGCTGGGATGAATTAAGAAAGCTTAGAGGTTTTTCCTCATGATTTTGACTGGGTTCTGGAGTTTTTCTAGAACCCATTTTTTATTCTATAAATATGTTGATAAAAAATTAATAATGATTAATTTGTATTTGCTTTTTTTGTTTTTTTAATATTTTTTCTAGAAGATTAGAAAAAAATATTTATTTTCAAAATAATTTATAATATAATATTATCTGGATGAAAAAGTTTTTAATGTTATGAATGTTTATACTAATATCTACAATATACTGATGTGGTGTAGAAGAGACTTCTTCAAAACCAAAAACATATCAAAGTGAATATGAGGTATCTACTTGAGCATTAATGAGTGAAGAGTCTTATGTAGGTGTAGTACAGCCTGATAGACAAACAACATTACAGCCAAAAGTAGAATGATTTATAGTGAATTTAAATTATGAAGAGGGTGATTTTGTAAGACAAGGACAGCCAATAGCAAATATTGATACAAACTATGCTTCTATAGCTTATGATGGTATAGAAAATACTATACAAACCATGGAAAATCTTCAGCAGAATACTGAAAATATGTTTGAACAACAAATAGAGGCTACTAGATCTCAAGTTCAACAAGCAGAAGAAAATATAAACATAATTCAAAGACAGTTGGAGCACGCTTGAAGTTCGGTTGTAAATGTTGAACAACTTTCCCAAACACAGCAAAATATAGCCAATACACAAAAGGAAAATGCTCAACTACAGTTGGATATGGCAAAATTAAACTTGGAAAATAAATCTTCTCAATTGGAACAAGAAGAGAAAAGTATATATGATGGTGCTGAGTCTGCTTTGAGAAACTCTAGAAATCTTTCAAGAAATTTTTTGGATTTTACTGATGAGATTTTGTGAGTATCAGATGCAAATAAAAATAAAAACAATCATTTTGAAACAAATCTTTCGGCAAGAAAATCTTCATTGAAAGATAGATCAGAAAGGCAGTGGGAGAGCCTAAGATCTGATTATGAAGAGTATATTGATAAAATTGATGAGTTGGATTCTTATGAATGAGAAGAAAGAAAAGAGAAAACTAAAGATCTTCTTGAGTATGGCGAGGATTTTTTTTCTGATTTAAGTAGTTTTTCATACCTTTTTTATGATGTTTTGGATAACAGTGTTTCATGATCAACTTTTCCTCAATCAAAAATAGATGAGCTGAAAGAAAAAACTACCAACTATCAGTCAGATATAGAAGATATGATAATATGAACAGACTGAAGTTTTAATGTATGAATACAAGCATCTTTACAAAATATAGATGATTTCAAGGAAAAAGAAAAATCTGCGATTGATGAGCTTCAGAATGCTATAGATTCTGCTGAAAAAGAGTACAATACAGCAAAAGAAAAAGTGGATCAGTCTGAAATATCTTCAAATATAGATTTGGATGATGTTCAAACTGAAAAAGATGTACTTGAAAACCAGATAGAAATAGCTAATCAAGAATACGAAGAAGCAAAAAATATGCTAAATTCTCAAAAAGATCAAAAACAAGCAGAACTATCAGAAATACAAGCACAAATAGATGAGATGAATATGGAATTGGATATGAAGTCTCAAGAACTAGATGACTCAGTAATATATGCTCCATTTGATTGAATAATTACTAAAAAATATGTTCAAATATGACAGTTGGTAAATCCTCAGGTTGCTATGTTTGAGATTTCTTCTATGGAAGATTTACAAATTGATGTGATGGTATCTGAAAGTGAGATGGAAGATATAACTGAATGAGATTATGCTATAGCTAAAACCGACTTCAATGAAAAAGAGTATGAATGATATGTGAGTAATATATGACCTATTGTAGATGAGTTCTCCAGAACATTACCTGTAGAAATAACTCTTAATGAAACTCCTCAAGAATTAAGAATATGAATGAATTTGGATGTGTTTTTGTGAGAGTCTAGAGATTATGGTTTAACTGTACCATACAATAAAATAAGGTATGATTATTGAAATTCATTTGTATACAAGAAAAAATCTGAAAACAATTTTGAGAAGGTTTTTGTGGATAAGAAAGCTTGTAGTATGTGAGATTGTATTGTGGAAGGTGATATAGAGTATGGTGACATCTTAAGATAAGAAAAATTTAGAGTGTTAAAATAGAATAGATTTTTAGTAGAAACTATTGTGTTTTATGTAGGAATGATATAAATGGATTTGTTTTAAAGTCATATTTAATTTAATAAAAATTTAACGATGTTTTGAAAATTTGCGAATTTTTGGATACAAAATCCTAAAATAACTGCTGTGGTAATAATCTGTATTGTTTTTGCCTGATTTTTTTCTTGGTATACTATACCAAAACAGTACAATCCAGACATAGAAGTGCCAGCATTTCAGATTATGGCAGAAGCACCAGGGTATAATTCTCAACAAGTAAAAAATCTTGTTACTCGTGAAATGGAACAAGTATTTTCACAAATAGAATGAGTAGATGATATTCAATGAACTTCAATGCCACACAAAGCATGAGTAATGGTAAGTTTTGAGGTTGGGATGGATCAAGAAGTTGCAACTACAAGACTTTACAACAAAATATACTCCAATCTAGATCTGTCTCCATACTGAGTAGAAAGACCTGATGTGCAACCAATTGATCCAGATGAAATTCCTATATACACAATAGCAGTTTATCATGAAGACAAGCCATTAGACGACGAGGAAAATATGCTACAACTTAGGAAGATATGAGACCAGTTGGTTGATGAGTTCAAACAGATTGATTGAACAACAAGGTTTTATCTGAATTGAGCAGAAAAAGAAAATATAAATATACTTTTTGATATAGAAAAATTTCATACAAGAGGGGTTGATATGCTACAAGTTATTCAAACTATCAAAGAAAATAATGAAAATCAGCCTTGATGAACTATATCATACGGTGATAGTTTGTCTCAAGTGAAGGTGTCAGGAGAGTATTCTTCAGTAGAGGATATAGAAAGACTTGTAGTTTGAGAGCATGAGTGAGCTCCTGTGTATCTTGGTGATCTTGCTAGAATATATAAATGAGCATCTCCACAAACTCATTATACTTTTTTTGCAGATCATAAATCTTCCAAAGATGCAGTGTATCTTGGTATAGCAAAAGCTCCAGATAAAAATTCTATTTTCTTGGTGGATGATATAGAAGAAAAAATAGAAAAACTTGAACCTACACTTCCAGAAGGTTACCATATTCAGCCAGTACAGGACGACTGACAAACTGCTCAAAGTGCCACTAATATGCTTTTAACTAATCTTTTTCAGGCTATTATTATAGTGTTTTTGGTTTTGTTGTTTTATCTTTGATTTAGAGATGCATTAAATAATAGTATTGCTATACCATTGGCCCTTGGTATTACATTTTTTGTTGCCTTAAGTATATGAGATAATGTAAACAGAATAACTCTTTTTGCTTTGATACTTGTATTAGGTATGTTGGTAGATAATAGTACTGTTGTAGTAGAAAATATTTCTAGGCATTTAGATGAAAGAGTTAAAACTTGAAAAAATAAACTACAAGCAATCAAAGATGCTGTAGATGAAGTAGGTTTTGGAGTGGTTTTGGCTACTATTACTAGAATTTTGGCGTTTGTGGCAATGTTTTTTGTGGCTGATATGATGGGAGAGTATATGTGACCCATCCCTCAATATGCAATAATAGCACTGACTGCTTCGTTTTTTATAGCATTTAGTATAAATCCATTTATTGCCTATATGTTGGCTGACAATCCAAGATTTGATAAGAAAAAAGAATCATACAAGCTAAAGGATGTTGATAAAGTTGCTGATAGTTGAGCTCATGAAGTTTCAACAACAAAAATTGAAAAATGGTATGTAAACATACTTGAGTACTTTATATGAGAAAACAAAAAACTTAGAAGAAGTTCTCTAAAAATGATTTTTTGGTGAGCTTTGTGACTGGTTGTTTTTGTTCCAATATTTTTGAATATATTCAAGGCTCAAATGCTGCCTAAGTCAGATCAGGATAATTTCTTTGTTTGGATAGATATGCCAAGAGATACATCGTTGGATAAATCAAAACAAGTTGCTCAACACATGTCAGATTTTATGAGAAAATTTTCTCCAGAAGTGGACAACGATAAATATCCTCAGCAAGATTTGAATATAATTAAAAACACATCTTATTGGGTAGGATTGCCTCCTGTTCCTGATTTTGCAAATACTTTCCGTGGTGCAGCAGAAAGGCAGCAACAAAATCAAATATCTAGTAGAGTAAATATACTAAACAAAGATAATAGAGATATAAGTTCTCCAGAATTTGTAATAAAATTTAGAGATTTGCTTACAAAACATATAAAAGAAAAATATCCAGATGCTGAAATTAGAGTTTTGGAGGAACCACCAGGTCCACCTGTTCAAGCAACTTATAAAATGAAGGTGTCAGGCCAACCAGGTACCTCTTATCAGGAAATAAATAATCTAACAAATTGGATGTATCAAACAACTTATGATTATTTATCAAAAGAAAGTGTAGAAGATGTTTATACTACTGTTCAAGATTATCAAACAACTTATGATGTTAGAATAAATCATGAAAAAGCAACCAGACTTGGGTTGAGTGCAGAACAAATAAGGAATACTGTTTATAATGTATTTGATGGATGAAAGGTTGGAATATACCGTGATGATTCTGCAAGAGAAGAAATATGATTGTTTGTAAGAGCAGATGATGAATATGCTGATGATATTAATAGTTTTGATGATATCAGGTTTACAAGTGAAACTTGAAGAAAAGTGCCACTGAAAGAAGTAGCGGATATTGTGCCTATGGAGTCTGATGATTTCAAAAGAACAGATCAGCTTAGACCAACTGCATATATTTATTGAGAAATGTGAGAAAATTCTGTGGTGTATCCTGTGATAGGATTGTTTGTTTCATTTTTCAATGATGATTTTTGGGGAGATGCATTTGAAATGACTTGATGGAGTCCATATTGAGTTGAAATACAGGATAAAGCAACTGGAGAAAAATTCCAAATAGATTTTTGATGAGAGTGGGAAGTTACTATGGATACTTTTGCAGATCTTGGTGTTGCTATGATAATAGCTTTAATGTTGATATATTTCTTGATGGTGGGTCAGTTCAAGTGATTTGCTATTTGAGGTGTTATAATGATAACTTTCCTTTTATGATTTTTTGGTGTTTTCCCAGGTTTTACTATGTTGTATTTGCTTACAGGTGAGTATTTTAGTGCAACTTCTATGATATGAGTGATAGCATTGGCAGGTATTGTTGTTTGAAATGCGATTATTCTGATAGAGTATATGAACAATCTTTTGGCAAGATGATGGACTTTGAAGTCTAGTATAATAAATGCAGGTAAAACCAGACTTAGACCTATTATTATTACTTCTTTGACTACAGTTTTGTGAATTACAACTATTCTTGGAGACCCGGTTTGGAGTGGTTTGGCTTGGTCTATAATATTTGGTTTGTCTGTGTCTGCTATTTTGACTTTGATTATTATACCTGTATTTTTGTATGATAATTTAATTAAATCCTATAACAAATAATATTTGATGTGTAAATTAAATCTTGTGCTGTAGATGATTGTTTTGGGTACGAAAATTATGTTGAATTGTAAAAATAAATCAATATATAATCCAATATTTATATTGTAATATTAATCCAAAATATGGAAGGAAAATGAATATTTGAAGAAATCGATCATCCAATATCAAAAGTAGACTCTACTCCTTGATTTGTAGATATGGCAGACAAATCATCTAGAGAAACCTTATATGTTTTGTGAGTGTGAGAAGAGGAGCAGCAGCAGGAACCTGCACTTGAAGAATAACAATTTAAGATAGTATGTGTAACTACACATGCTATTTTTTTGAATATTAATTTCAAATATATGTCTGGTAGAAAACTTACAAAATATAAAATGCTTACTGTTTATTGTAAGTGTTGACAAAAGCTTGTAAAATACAAAAAAGGAGGAAGTTGAAGACTAATCAAAATAAATAAAGAAAGAATAACAGAAGATTGTGCTTGAGTTTTTATAAATGAACTTCCTGAAAATACTGATGTTTTTTGTCCAAATTGTTGATGAAGGTTAGCAACAGTTAAACTAATTAGCTGAAAATATATGAATAAGCTCAACCAATGAATGATATGAACTATCAAAAAATAACAAACTTTTTTGAAAAATTACCCTTTTGATAAACCCTAGGGATATGCCCTAGGGTTTTTTGTTATTAGGTTTTTACTTGTAGGAAGTATCTTTTCTTTCTTCCACATCTTCTTCTGAGTAGAGCCTCCACCCAGCTCATGTGGACTTCTTGGAACACAAACCTATTTGAACGAGTACATACACCATATGCCTCAAACAGCATTTCATCATCTTCAAAATGCATGTTAGGCTTGAAATGTTTGCAATCATAGCATCTTTTCATAAAAAGACTCCTTTTTTTTTGAACTCCAAATAATTAAACAATAAAATATATATGTTTTTATTACAAAAAGTCAATAAATTTATATTGCTTATAATTTGTATTTTCATTTAATATAATAATTTTTATGTTTTTTTTAGACTGTATGGTGTTATAAAAATTTACTCACAAAAATATTTATAATTAACAACTTTTTCTTGGTTAACTTTTTATAATACTTGAAAAACTCCCCAAAATCCTTATAAAAAACTTAGAGTTTTATCTAGTTATAATAATAAATGATTGACCTAAAAAAACTTCGTGAGAATCCAGAACGATATCAACAAAAAACAAAAGAAAAATGAATAGATATAGATTTTACTAAACTTTTGCAGCTAGATACAAATGCAAGACAGCTCAAAAAACAAATAGATGAGCTTAGTCATCAGAGAAATACAATCTCCAAAGAAATACCTCAACTTCAAAAACAGTGAGAAGATACTTCTGACAAAATAGCAAAAGTCAAAGAAATCAAAAACCAATTAGAAGAAAAAGAAAATGAGTACAAAGAAATTATAGAAGAATTCAACAGTATGTACTTAAAAATTCCAAATCCAGCTTTGGATGATGTGCCTTTTTGAGAAAGTGATGATGAAAATCGTGTAAACTCTTATGTATGAGAAAAACCACAATTTGATTTTGATCCACTACCACATTATGAGTTGTTGGAAAAAAGACAGATGCTAGATCAACAAAGATCTGCCAAGGTTTCTTGAGCAAGATTCTATTATATTAGGGACGGATTAGTTTTGTTGCATATGGCATTGTTGCATTATGTTGTAAACAAGCTAGTGAAAAAATGATTTTCTCCTACATTGGTTCCTAATTTGGTCAGAGAAAAATCAATGTTGGCTACAGGATTCTTCCCTGCAGAAGAAAATGAGATATATGCTGTAAATGAGTGAGAAGACAATTTGTATCTTATCTGAACTTCAGAGGTGTCTCTTGTGGCTCAGCATTTGGATGAAACAATAGATAAAGAAAAATTACCTCTTAGATATATAGGTTATTCTCCATGTTATAGGAGAGAGGCAGGAAGTTATTGAAAAGATACCAAATGACTTATTCGTTTGCATCAGTTTGAAAAAGTAGAGATGGTAAGTTTTGTGTCTCCAGAAGATAGTGAAAAAGAACATCAATTTTTATTAGATATAGAAGAGGAGATATATCAAGAGCTTTGAATTCATTATCAAAAAATTGATATTTGTACTTGAGATACAGGTTTTCATGCTGCCAAAAAATACGATTTGGAAGCTTGGTTCCCAGGTCAAGACACATACAAGGAGATAACATCTTGTTCTAACTGTACTGATTTTCAGGCAAGAAGAGCAAATATCAAATACAAAGAACACAAAGAAAAAGATTATCTACATACTTTGAATGGTACTGTTATTTCTATGAGACCACTTATTGCAATAGTAGAAAACTTTCAAACAAAAGATATGAAAATAAAGGTACCAAAAGTATTGCAGCCTTATATGGGAGTAGAGGAGATATAGTTTGTTTTGTAAATTTCTGTGATTTCAAAACTTATATTTAATAAAAAAAAGATGCTTTATTAATAATTTAGCATCTTTTTTGTTTTTTAGCTATCTTTCATACTTAGCTGGACTTTACCATTTTCTTCATCTATTCATATTACTTTGACATCTACAGTATCACCAACTTTTACTATATCCATAGGGTTGGATACAAATTCATTGGCAAGTTCAGAAATATGCACTAATCAGTCATTCTTTAATCCAACATCCACAAAAGCTCCAAAAGCTACTACATTTCTTACTATACCTTGTAGCATATCTCATTCTTTGAGTTGTTCTATAGTGATTGGTTGTTGGGCTTTTTGGTGAGCAAAATTAGTTCTTGGGTCATTCCCAATATTTTTATAAGCTTTTCGGATAAAATCAATTGTTGTTTGAGTAACATCAGGATACATTTCTGGCATTTGGTCATCAGGTTGTGTTTTGTTGTTGGATATTATATATTTTGCAAGCTGATATTGTTCTGGATGGATATCGGTGTTGTCCAGAGTTTCACTGCTTTCTGGAACTCTTAGGAATCATATAGCTTGTTGGTATGCTTTGGGTCCAAGTATTTTTTGAAGTTCTTGTCTTGATTGATAAGGTTTGTTGTTGAAGATTTTTTTGGCTTGAGTTTTGTTGATTCAGGATATGTGATTTAGTAAGTGAATGCTAGCTGTGTTGATGTTTATACCAACATTATTTACACAGTCTTCTACCACATAATTTAGTTTTTCTTCTAGTTTTTTGTTAGGAATATCGTGTTGATAAAGCCCAACTCATATACTTCCTACCGGTACTTTTACAAGTTCTGCCAGTGGATCTATAAACCTTCTTCCAATAGATATAGTTCAGATATCAACATCTTGGTAATTTGGAAATTCTTCTTTGGCTGTTTTGGAAACAGAATAAACCGAAGCACCGGATTCATTAACAATATAGATATCACCTTCAAATTCATTGTTGATGAGTTCCTGGAGTTTTTCATTTCAGGTTCAGTTTCATATTACTATAGTTTGGATATTATATTTGTTGGTAAGGTCCAGTATTTTGTTGATTGTTTCTTGTTTTTGTTCCAGATATACTTTGTCAAAAGTTTGAGGATCTCCAAGTTCGTCCAGTATGGTGATTTTACATCAAGTCTTGAATCAAGGATCTATTGCAAGAATTTTTTGTCAGTATTGTGGTTTGGTCATAAGCAAAGATTTGAGGTTTTGCTGGAAAGTAACTATTGCTTCATCGTGAGCTTTTTCGGTAAGCTCTGACCTAATTTGTCTTTCTACAGACTCAAAAAGTGCATTGTATCAGGTTTTGAATCATTCAAGTAGGTATTCATTGAGTTGGTTTTTTATTTCCAAAGAATTGAGGTAGTATTTTTGTATTTTTGCAAAAATATCTTCATCTTTGAGGATTTTGACATTCAAAATTCCTAGACTTTCTCATCTGTTGAGAGCTAGGGTTTGATAAGGTTTGATTTTTGAAATTTGGATTGTGAAGTTTTTGTATATTTCAAACTTGGGAATTTGAGATTTTTCTTTTGGGTTGAGTTTTTCAAGCATTTTTTCTGATTTGTATGATGATGATATGCTTCCTAATGAGTATAGAGTATTTAGCAGTTTATGTCTAAGCTGTGAGTTTGAACTAATCCAGCTTGCTATAATCTGTACAGCTCATTCTAGTATTTCTTCTTGGGCATATTGTTGGAGTAGTTCATCAGGGATTTGTAAGATGTTGTTGAGCAGGTTATGGGCTACAGGCTCAAATCATTTTTCTATAGCAATCATAGCTTTTGTTTTTTTCTTGGACTTGTAGGGTTTGTAGATTTCTTCTACTTCTTTGAGAGTTTGGCAGTTTAGGATGTTGTCTTGTAAATCATTGGTTAGCTTTCACTGTTCATGGATTCAGTTGATGGCTTTTTGCTTGGCAAGGTGTAGATTTTTTTCTTTTTTCCTAAGTTCCAGGATTTCTCTTATTTGGTTTTCGTCCAGATTGTTGGTTTGCTCTTTTCTGTAACGAGAAATAAAAGGTACTGTAGCTCATTCTGATGTTAGATTCAAAACGGTTTGTACTTGTCATTGACCAATATTTAAGTTTTTGCTTATCAGTTCAATATAATTTGGTTCTTGGATAGTAATACTTTCTTCTTCTTGCATTTTGTATTGACATTAGATAATAAATATTTAATTTGTATTTGCCATCAAGGAATCAAATATAGGAGAAATATTATGATGGAGTTTGATGAAGACAAGGTCTGGATTGTTTTGTTTGGAATCCTGGCCTTGTTCCTGGGAGATTTTGCAGCTCTTGGTTTTATACTCTATGAAGATTATTTCATTCTTTACTTTTTTGGAGGTGGTTTTATTTTTAGTTTGGTGGTAACAGGGTCTCTTTTGAGTTCTCTGATTAAAAAAAAGATGTTTGAATAGTTTTGTGCTGGTTATCTACCAGCACTATTTCTTTTATAAGGAAATAACAGTTTATTTCAATTGGACTATCTGAAATCAAATAGTCTCTTGTTGTGAATTAATATATTGAAAAAAGAGCACAAAAATATATAATTTATTTATTTGCCTTAAATAAAAAATGATAGTTTGATACTTATAAATAAAGTTATTTTATTTTTTATGTTATATTTTCATACAAAAAATGTTATAATTATTTTACTCTTTGGTTTAAATGAATTATAAAAAAAGATAATGAAAAAAAGTTTATTTCCAAACTTAAAAACTTCTACTAAATTACTTATAGGTATAGGTATTTTTCTTTATCTTATAATAGTATATCGAATAGTTTATGTTCCTAAAGACTTCTGAAGACATTATTCAAAAAATTTTCTATATGTGTATTATGAATGAAATATGATAGATTGAGCAGATCCAATAAGTTTTGAAGTTTTTAGAGAAAATTTAAGATATGCTAAAGATAAAAATAATGTCTATTATAGGTGAGAAATTCAAGAAAAAAAAGATCAAAAAACTTTTGAACTTTTGGGATGTTCAAGAACTAAATGTTATGGAAAAGATACTGAAAATGTATATTTCAATAATAAGCTTTTAGAATGATTTAATTCTAATGATGTTTTCTATATAGGTGATTTGTATTTATGATATGAAGATAATGTATATTACAAATGAGAACTTGTAGAGGGAGCTGACCTTAATACTTTCAGGTATACCTTAGATTGATACCGAAAAGATGATTATAATAAATATTATAAATGAGAAAAAATTAGGTAAAAAAATTAATCAATTAAATAATTTGTAAGAAAAGGTAGCGTTGTTAAAAAATTATCAGTAATAGAACTTTTCAATAACTTCATAAGGAGTTTTATTATCTAGTCATTTATGTGGCTTTACAGTGTTATATCGATTTACAAATCTTTTTAAAGACATTTTTCTATGTTCTGATGACTTAAAAACTTCCTTACTGTGCCACATATCGATTAATGTTCTTATAACCCTCTCTGCTTTTCAATTTGTTCTTGGTGTTCTAACTTTTGTAAATTTTTGCTTTATTCAGCTTTTTACACACTCTTTAACAAATTCATGTTTATCATTTCATTTGTACTCAACTCAATTATCTGAGTACACACACTCAATAGTGTAAGGACATTCATCTATTACCTGTCTAAGAAACATAGACGAAGATACTTGTGTCTTATCTTGCATTATAGCTACATAAAGTTCTCTAGAATAGTCGTCTATTCATACAAATAAGTATTCAGACTTTTTGTTTGCTGCTCATCTTATAAGAGGTAGTTTTTTTGTGTCAAAATGCATCATTTCTCAAGGGTAGTTTTTATTGTATCTTCTAGCTTCTTTGTTTTTCTTTTCTATTATCTTAGATTCTATTTTAGCTAATCTAAGTAATCATCGCCTAATGTTTCTAAATCTATTATTGATAGAATTTCTTGGTAAAAACTCTTGAGTTCTTGCTCTCTTTATTATCTTGTATATGGTAGGCAATGATACATTGAACTTAATATGTAAATCCTTAGGCTTCATTCATCTTTTATAGTATTCCCAGACCTCTTTTCTCTGGAGTGGTGTTAGTCTTGTATTTTTATGTATATTCATTACATAGTTTGTTATCAAATAAATAGTATTTTGTATACACATTATTTTTAACAACGCTATATAATCTTACAGCATATGTATTATATCATAAATAGTTGATTGTATTTCTTGAGATTTTTCTATCATTCTATCTATATTTTCTTGAGCTATTTCTGGAGAGTAATCATCACCATCAATATTTATTTTTTTAGAATCCCAATCAAAAACAATATCTTTCTTTTCTCATCCTCAAGTATATATAGAAAAATTATCTCAACCGTTTGCTTCCAATCGTGAATAATTATTAAGATTTCCTTCTAAGTAGTTTCGAATATTATCCATTTTTTCATATTGAGATTCTATTGATTTTTCGTATTTTGTTTCAAACAAAGAATCCCATGGATTACTTTTTACTCAAGCATCCTCTAGTTTGTGATTGACATATTCATTATTTGATGAGAAATCTTTATCTTCTCAGACACATTCCCTACATTCTGAAATAATAGCTTCATTTATATGAGATTTGTATTCTGAAAATTTACTCACATCTATTGAAATTTCTTGTCTTTCAGTATCTTTTTTCATAAAATCATTATTTTCTCAATTATCAAAAGCTACTCACAAACCAATATATTTCATACATTCTCTATATTGATTTAGAAATGAAGAATAAAAACCTTCTGGATTGTTTTTATCAAAAGAACTATCAAATCATTCAAATTTTATAGTTTTATCTCCATCAGGTGATTCAACATTTATTGAATTGCATTCTAATTCTCAGTTACTTCAAGGTTTGAACTCAAAATTAATTGGTAGAGTTCATCGAATATTATCAGACCTATATTCTATTGTCTGATTGTATTTGTCATCATCTTTTTCCAGACTTGAAATAGATTCAACACTTCCTCAAAACACCTTCATATCCAACATATCTTTATTTATTTCAAATCATTCTCTCTCTCATTCTATATCAATTTCCTTTGTATCAGAAGAATCTTTTTGTACAAGTTCTATTTTCAAATCATCTCAATCTTTAAAAACATGGAATATTCAGTCAGAGTTTTCTTGGTCTTCGGCAAATATTTCATTAAATCTAAGATAAAGCCCATCTTCTTCTTTTCATTTTGGAAGTATATTTCAAATATCTCAATCTATATCTACTAAATCGCTATTCAAATCTTTACTCTCTCATTCTACAAAATTTGCAAGAGATTCCTTTTGAAATTGAACTGATGTAGATTCATTACTATTACCAAAAGAATATTCAAAGTTACCATCTTGGTTTTCTTGTGGAAAAATAGGTTCATCTATAGAAGATCATTTATCAACTAATCAAACATCTACAAATTCATGAATAGAAGGGTCACCTACTTCTTTAAGCTCCATTTTAGATATGTTTCAATCCTCTCATATTTCTTGAGGAGTAGCAAGAAAAGCTGACATTCAAGGTTCTTGATCTGTTCATGTAGCTTGTTGACTAATTACTCCCTCAAGTTGTTCTTTTGAGTCATACTCTTGAGGAATAGTTGTTGAGTGTCATTCTTTAGAACTTCCAAAAACTACAAATCAAGTCTTGGTTTCGCCATTTTCTTTATAATGTACTAGTTGTTTATCAGAAAAAACTGATTCTCTATCAGAAGTGGCACTACTTTCTGCTTTTACTCATATATTTTCTCAAGAAAATTCTCAGTCATGTTTTCAAGTAATAGATTTATAATCAATACTAGCTACATCAGGCAAATCCCAGTGTTCCACTCATCAACTTTGATAGAAATATCAAAAGTCTTTTTCAGATTCTATATTTTCTCTTTGTTCTATTTTTGCAAACTCATCTACTGCTTCAAAAAAAGAGCTAAGATCCATCCTGTCTCATTCCACAACTAGAAAGCGATCATCATCCTCAGCATCTATATTGGTTCATTCTGATCCTTCATCAACTTTATCAAAAGTTATTTTTCATGGAGAAAACTCATTAAGCTGCTGAAAATTTCATTCTCTATCATCATCATTATCTATATTCAACTTAAATTTTTGCATAAACTTATCCGATAAAGAACTATCTAAATCAGGAAAATACTGTTCAAAAGATGCTTTAATAACATCTTCAGCTCTTGTTCATTTTGTTTCTTTGATTTCTACATATTCTCTTCAGTCTTCTCATACTTCAAAAGAATAATTCTCACCTTCTTCATTTCATTCTATAGATCTAACTCAAACATTTTCTTCAAAATTTTCATAATTAATTCAGTCTTCATTAAATCATCACTCCTCTTTGAAAAATTCACCTCATTCCTTTCAAGCATCAAAATGTTCTTGAAGAAAGGTATTTATTTCATCAAAAGAAGTTCACTCACCATCTGGATTATCTAAAACCAATCAAAGTTTTCTTTCTCATTCATCAGTTTCGTATACAGTAAAAGACACACCCTCAATACCATTTCTATTAAGCTGCTCATTTATTGTATTACAAAAATAATGGGGATAAGAAATTTGGCTATCAACTTCTCTTATCAACTCATCAATTTCATTTGCAGCCTCTGGTGTATCTACAGAATATAATGTATCAAGGTTTTTTTGTGTATCTTGTTCTAAAGATTCTGATTGTTCTGTTTTCTCGTCTTGTTCAACTCTTTCAAATACATTTTCCAAGTTAGCCATTTTTTTATTTTATTTTTAAAGTTTTTTTATTTTTGTTTCAATTTTATCAATTTGATAACATTCTACTTTTTCGAAATAATCCTGCTCAATTTTTCTAATAGTTCTAGCAGTCATCATAGTCTTTGCAGAATTCACAAAATTAGTTGCTTTTTTTTCTTTTTCTAAATATTTTTTAAAAAAGCTTGATAAAAAATTTTTGGTTCTTTCATCCCATTTTTTTGACAATAGTTTATTTCTTTGTTTGAGAGTAAGTAACATACTATTTTTAATAAGATATTCCAACTGTTTCGTATCGTACATTTTTATTTTTATTTAATAAATTACACTATTATATAGTATAATAACATATTTGTCAAATATTAAACTCCAAAATCATTAATAAACTTAAAAGCTATTATTTTTAGTTGAATTTTGAATTTAAATAATTATACTGTACCTTACATTTTAAATGGTGGCCGTAGCTCAATTGGCAGAGCACCAGGTTGTGGTCCTGGCTGTTGCGGGTTCAAGTCCCGTCGGCCACCCCATTAAAATTAATTCTACCTAAAAAACTATATAAATATTCTAAATTTTTGAATACTCCATTATATTTTTTTGATAAAACTCCAAATTCTTGAGAGTTTTTTATTTTAGTAAAAACCTTACACTGTAAGCTGGATTATTAAATTTGAAGAATTTTCGACTATTAAGAGTGAGTTGTGAGTTTGAACCAGTGTGGTTGAAGTTGAATTTATTTATAAGGTATTGACATGAAAATAAATACAATTATACATGTTTTATAAAGTTTATTTTTTTAGAAATTTACTTCAAAAGTAATAATTATTCTATATTTTCATTCATTTAATTCAAACTCTAAATTTAATAAATAATTAATAAATTATTAACTATATTTAATGATAAATGATTGTTATAAAAAAAATAAAAAACTACATTCATGTAAAAGATATACGTACTTTTAACTTGTTACATATAGCTCTTAAAATTATGCTATCTAAAATTATTGAGTCAGATAAGAGGATAAATTTTATAAAATAAGATAAATTAGAAGATTGATATAATTATACAAATACTATTAAGTGAGATTTAAGTTATTTACCATTCAAATCTAAGCTGTATTACAAGTGCCAATATCTGAAAAATTAATTAAAACAGAGAAAAAAATATATTTTTAACAAAAAAATCATGTTAGACTATATTCTTGGGGCTATGTATAACTTTTAGAGTCTGTTGGTTTTTAGATTAAATTTATTAATTTATTAGATACCTATTGAATAAATTATATATTGAAACATTGACTCAATCCTAGAGAAAAAATAATTTTATGTTAAATAACATTAATTTTTGGATTTAATGTATCAGTATATGCACTGGCTCAGTGTTTACTACGGCAGATATTTCTATCCCGGGAATACATAAATTTCAATTAACTTCAAAATAATTATCAAATATATTTATCTTACTTCTATTGAGAATATATAAATTAATATGTTAAAGCTTTAGCTCAAGCTAACCAATTTTTTATTACTATTGACATTAAGCAATCATTTTTAAAATATAGTTATTTAATTACATCTTAATGAGTGTAATTTTGAAATATAATTAATTTTTTAAACTAAAAAAGCCTCTGAGTTCGTCTACTTGTACTCAAAGGCTTTTCCATAAATCTAATTAATAATTATTTTATTTCTTCTGCAACTTCATCCAATAAACTTTTAATCTGATTTTCTATTTCTTCAGATAAGTTTTTTTCTTCGATTATACTATCCGATAAAAATTTATAGCTACTATCAAGCTTTTCATATATTAGTTTTTCAAACTCTGATATTTTTTCTATTTCTAAAGAATCAAAATATCAGTTAGTACCTGCATATATAACTATAGCTTGCTTATCAAAAGAGAGAGGAGAATTTGGTCATTGTTTTAGCATTTCAACTAATCTTTGACCTCTTTGAATTTTTTGTTGAGTAGATTCATCAAGATCAGAAGCGAACTGAGCAAATGCTTCTAATTCCCTAAACGTTGCTAGCTCAAGTCTAAGTTTTCAAGATACTTTTTTGATAATTTTAGTTTGAGCAGATCATCAAACTCTAGATACAGACAATCATACATTAATAGCAGGTTTTATACCAGCTGCAAAAAGATCAGTTTCCAAAAATATTTGTCAGTCAGTTATTGATATTACATTTGTTGGAACATAAGCAGAAACATCTCAAGCTTGTGTTTCAATAATAGGTAATGCAGTCAAAGATCAACCTCAATTTTCTTGATTTAGTCTAGCTGCTCTTTCCAGCAATCTTGAGTGAAGATAGAACACATCTCAAGGGTAAGCTTCTCTTCCAGGAGGTCTTCTTAGCAATAATGATATTTCTCTATAAGCATTTGCATGTTTAGTTAGATCATCATATACCACCAATGCATCTTTTCATTTATCCATGAAATACTCTCAAATACTACATCATACATATGGAGCAATATACTGCATAACAGCAGGAGAATATGCTGGTACATTTACAACAACAGTATAATCCATTGCTCCTGATTCTTTAAGTGTTTCTACTATCCTTCTTATCTTAGATTCCTTTTGTCATATAGCAACATATATACAATATACATCATTTCATTTTTGATTGATTATTGTATCAATTCATATTGTAGTTTTACCTGTTTGTCTATCTCAAATTATAAGCTCTCTTTGTCATCTTCATATTGGTACCATACTATCTATTGGCTTAATACCAGTTTGTAATGGAGTATCAACTCATTGTCTTGCCATTACTCAAGGAGCCACTTTTTCTAGTGGATACTTCTTTTCTTCTTTTATTTTTTCTCATCAATCTATAGGATTTCACAAACCATCCACTACTCTACCCAAAAAATCATCTGAAACTCATACACTTAAAACTTCTCAAGAAGATTTTACTACTTGTCATTGAGTGATATTACTATAATCTCACAAAACCAACACACCCACATAGTTTTGAGTCAAATCCAAAACCAATCATTTAGTACCATCTTCAAACTCTACTATTTCAGAAAACATTGCATCATCCAAACCTACTACTGTAGCCACACCATCTTTCACTTCAAGAATTTCTCATTTTTTAGAAAAGGTTTCATCTAAAGATGTATTTTTTACCTTTTCTTCTATTTGTTTTATCAAATCTTTTGCAACTGACATAAATTTGTGTTTAAAAATTAAATTTTATTATCAAAACTATCTTAATAATCTACTTAAGTCTGAATCTAGAGTTCTTTTAAAATAATAACCTTCTCATTTAGCAAACATTCAAACTGATTCTTGATTATATGAATCTACATCACATTCTCAAAATTTTTCACATATTGTCTTTTTTATAGAATCATCAATTTTTTTAGAGTTTATAAACACATCAAACTGTCACTTTAAATCTTTATTTTGTTGTTTGAATAAAGATAAAAGATTTAGTAAATCTTCTTTGTTAAGCTTTCAGTATGTATTTAAAAAAACTATCAAATCTACGATAGATTCATCTACATCTTTCAGAACAGATTGGAACCTATTTGTTAGCAAATTTTTTCAGTATTTTTTATACAAATATAAAACCACAAGAAAAAGATCTAATATAAATTTTCTATCATCAGCTTTAGAAAAATGATTTTCTACTAACTCTTTATTTGTTATATAACTCATATTTTATCAAATAATCTAAATTATTTTTTTGCTTGCTCTAATATATTTGAAATATATTTATCCTGCAGCTGAACATCTTCTTCAATAAGTTTTCAAACAACCACTCTTACTGTTTCTTTCACAGACTCCTCCCAAGAATCTTCAAGCTCTTTTTGTATACTATCAGATTTCATTTTAGCATTTTCAATAATATCTTCTGCTTTTCTTTCTGCATTTGATATTATTTTTTGCTTTTCTTGCTTGGCAAGATCTTCTGCTTCTTGAAGAATTTTATTTTTATGTTCTTTAGCCTCATCAATTATTTTTTCACTTTCTTCTTTGGCTTCTTTTATTTTTTTATCATACTCTTCTTTAGCATTTTTAATTTTTTCCAAAAGCTGTTTTCTCTCTTCCATAGATTGAATTATTTTTCAAGCAAAGAAGTATTTAAATATGAAAAAAATAATCAACAAGTTAACAGCTTGGATAAGCACATTTACAACTATTTGAATAGTTTCATTTTCAAACTGCATAATCTATTTTTATATCAATTTAAAATTACATCAAAAGGAATGCTACCACCAAAGCAAATATTGCTGTAGCTTCTGCAAATGCAATAGATAAAATTGCTGCAGTAAGATATTTCCCTGAAGCTTCAGGATTTCTTGATAAAGCTTCCAACCAAGATTTACCAATCAAACCAATACCTATACCAGCTCAAATTACTCACAATATAGCTATTCCAGGTCAAAGTACACTCAATTCCATAAGTTTATTTATTTAACATATAAATTATAAAACCAAAATGACTAGCTTAATGAACCGACTCAGCCATTTTGAAATATATACACACAAGCAATGCAAAAACAAATGCCTGTATAAAAGACACAGCAATTTCAAACACTATCACCAAAACAGGAAACAACACTGGCAATGCTGTGATTGACAAAGTCAACAATATCACTCATGCGAATATATTTCAAAACAACCTAAGAGTCAAAGACAATATTTTTGCTACTTCTGATATCATTTCTAACACTCAAACAAAAAGCCCTATTGCAATATCTGCAATTTTAACAAAAAACTTTCAGACAGAATCAACCTTATCCACAAGTCCCATTCATTTATATGGAACAAACTTTTCTATATAATGAAAACCATTCATCTTGAATCAATAAATCAAAGATCCAACAACTCACAAAACAGCAAGTATAGCATTAAAATAAATATCTGTAGCAACCGGCCTAAACCATTCATGCACAGCTGGTATTACTATTGCAAAAACATCTCATAATACTCAAAATAAATTAACCCACAACAAATAAAAAAACACAAAAATAACATAATTTTTAGCGATTGGATGTAATGTACCACCTATATTTTCAAAAAAATCCAACACAAGCTCAACAAACATATCTACTCACACAACAAACTTGTTTTTTGGATTTTTAGATTTCAACAAATTATATAACACAACAAACAAAACAAAAAACACCGTAGCAACCAACGATGTTATCAAAGTTTGAGACACTGGAAATCAAAATACTTCAATATATTCAGGTGTTATATCAGGTAAATACATTACAAACTTATTTTTTAAAATAAACACTTTTATCAAAAAACCAAGGAGCCGTGGAGTAATTCTATCTCTATCCCCCTAGACCAAAGTGGGTAACTCGACCTCATCCAAAGATAAGGCATACCGGTTCCCATAGTTTGGGTGATGTGGAGGAGATAAAGGAACACCCACCAACTCCTTAGAAAGGACAATTATTAATATAATTTTTTTCTTTATTTTTTCAAGAGAAAATAAAGAAAAAACTGTTAACATATTGAAAATATCAATAAAATATATATACTGCTTAACACCTTGGAGTTAAATAAAAGAGGTAAACATGGAATTTATACTAGGCATAGCAATATTTTTGGTGTTCTTTATAGTTGGATGGCTGCTTGCCAAAATTGTAAAATTCAGTATGGCTGCTACTTTTGCTCATCCAGGATAGGCTTTGTTTATCATTGTACCAGCCTTTGGAGTGGTAGCTTTATTGTTCTTTCTAACCTATCACTTTGATATATATTCCAAACAGGGAGTGGATTTTGTAGCTTTTTTCATAGGATTGGTTTGGAGTTTAAACATAGTTGAAAAAACCATAGAGAAAATTATAGACTAATCCTCTATATAGGGAGCAGTGAACATACTGCTCTCTTTTTGTTTAACAAAATGTTATTTTTTGAATAAATTCTCATTGGACTGTTCAAATTTTTCTACTAATTTATCAAACCACTTGAAGCTTTCTCATTTTTTCAAGTATATATATCACCATATAGAAGCAATCAAAGCACCAACAGCATCCATCATTAGATCTATCATTGTATCTTTGACTCAAAGTCTTGTATCAAATTCTCAATACACCTCTTCCAAATTTCTTGCCTTTTGCATATCAAGGCCAAACAATTCATCCATCCAAAATTCAAAAACCTCCCACAAAGCTCATAAAGCCAGAGCAAAACAAAACGAAAACATTGCTATTATTCCAGCCGGAGCAGAAAATTTTCAAGATTTGTAAAAAATATATAATATCAAAAAACCAACAAAACCAAGACCTATTCAAGAAAGCAGATGCAAAAGATCATCCCACCAACCAAATCTTTCATAATAACTGTGGACTTCTCACAAAAACAATGATGCAAAAACAAAAACAACAATCAAAATTTGAAATTCTTTGGGTATCTTAATATCATATTTTGCAAAAAATAAATGAAAATAAGTTAGGAAAAATGCTAATGTGCTTACAAAAACTGCCATCCAGTTTTGTTCGTATATTCATCCTGCAATAGCAAGCAACAATATTAATCTAATAACTACGGTAAACTTATTTTCTACAAAAATAAAATTCAAAATTTTTTTAAACATATTCATAAAATAGGAATCAAACAAAATATTTTTATAAATTTTTTACAGAAAATCAAGCTACTTTCTAAGCCGGATATGCATCTATTGTTCAGGTAAAAACATTGATTTCACCATCCAAATTGTAATCTATCAGAACCTCCTTTCATTTTTTGGTTTCTTCAGAAAATCCTTGATCAAACAAAAAATTTCACAAACTATAAATTATTGGCTTGTCATCATACCGTTGTATTCACTGACTTACATGAGGATGATGACCTATTATCAAATCAGCTCCGCAATCAATCAATTTGTGAGCTATACTTTCTTGTCTTGCATTATGTTCTTGTTGGTATTCTATTCACCAATGGACACTTACAAAGTTTTCATAACTTGGCTCATACTCACCAAGAATTTCACAGTAATTTTCAATCATATTTGGAGTTACAGTAAAATCATAACTATGCCAAGCATAATCAATTCATCTCTTGGTACCTGTATACACATAATTATTCTCAAAAAGGTTTCAATGTCTAATATAACCAAAATAATCAAATCATTCTTCTTCAAGGTTTTGGATAGTATCCAAATGTGCCTGTACACCTCCATCTATACTATGATTGTTCGCCAAACTAAGTATATTGAATCACAAATTTTTCAACCAAGGCAGAAACTTTTTTGATGAACAAAAAGCAACTTCTTTGTCTGTTGACTGACAAACAGAAGAATCTGAAACTACTGGTGTTTCCAAATTCAAACCAACAAAATCAAAACCAAAAAGTTTTCTGTGATGATAATAATCCAAGTCCTGACCTGTATCTCCCAAACTAAAATACCTTGAGAAAAAATCATAAAACTTTTTTTCATTATCCAAATAATAACTCACTCCCCTGTCATAAATCAAATCACCATAAAAGGCTATAGTAAGTCAGTTGTTTTCTGGTTTTGTAGAATCATAAGATATAAAAAGTCTAGAAGTATTATCATACCCAAGCTCTTTGCCTTGAATCAAACTGCTACTGTCTCTATAATCCAAAGTTGGATATTTTTGGTTGTGCTTAGCCAATTTGTTTAGTATATACAAACAGTTTTGGCAATCTACTTCAAGTTGTTGATAATCTTTGATATCCAAAGAATTTTTTAGAGTATACAAACTTGTTTTATCGTGCATATAAGCAAAGTTTTCTGGGAGATAATGAGAAAAATCAACAGAAGATATATACAATGTGTTTTTGTCTGCAAATTTATTTTTTAGCAACTCTATCACATCATCTACCCTTCTAAAATCATTTGGAGACACTACCAAAGGATAAATATCTGGGCTGTCAAAAAAACTTTTGATGTAAGGAAAATGTTCTCAAATTCAATGCTCTTTGGTGGTATATTTTCAATTTTTATACCTAAAAAGGTAGTCAGATTCAAAAATAGATTCTGCTCAGGTTCAATCATATATTAACTCTTGATCAACCAGAGATTTTGTATTATTTATACACCATTTATCATAACACAAGGAATCAGTTTTAGGATTTTCATAAAATGATATATAATTATTTTCACCCAAACCAAAATGATTTGGAGATATCAAGACTATATTTAGATCATCAACCTCATCCAAAGCATATTTGTGATTTAGTTTGTCATAATAATTATACACAGTTTGAGGTTGTATCATAAAATGAGGAATAACTGCAAATTCCTGTACAACCATATCTTCTGAGCTGGAATACAAACCATTGTTGTTTGTAGTTTCTGAATCAAACCCATAAAACAATACAAAAAAAACTATAACTGAAAACAAAAATCAAAACACAATACTGGTTATTCTCATTTATTTATTTTTTCATATAGATTCTGAAAAGGCAATGCTCTTAAGTTGTCTTTTTGTTCATCAGAAAGCTCATCATAAGCATTCTGCCAGTTTTCATCAGTTAATCTACCAGAAACATCTACATGTTCTCCAACAACTTCTTCTCAATAAAACTCATAAGGAGTATAAACAGGACCAACAGCTATCCTAGGTCAGTTGACATCCTCTATCATTACCATTATCAATTGTGGTCTTCATATAGCATTGTACAAAGCACCAAAATCTCCTGAAGTAAAAATATCTGCCACCAGAGAACCTCTTTCCTCTTTTTGGAGTGGTTGTCATATATACTTATTTGGGACCAAAATCTCTCTCAATTCTTTGTGATAAAGTCTTAGTTTTTCAAAGTCTTCATCAGGTATCTCTTCATTTTTGGTTTGAGCAACTGCTATTTGTCTGATAAATTCAAGATACTGGATAAAATCATCAAATTTATTATCTTCATCATAAAACTCATTTGTTTTTTTGGAAAGATATATTAGTCTATCAATAAGTTCAATATTTGGTTCTATATAACCTTTGGGTACTGATAAGCTTGGAGGCTCTACTTCTACAGTACATCATCGTCATCATCCTCAACCAAGTTCTGCATAAGCTTGCTTTACATACAACAAAGTTGCATGTTTCAATTCTGTATAAGAACCAAGATAAGTTACAAGATTTTTTTGTTGGTATAACTCATCTTGTACAAAATAAGGGTCGTTTTCATCTTGTATAAATAAATAGTTTAGAGTATCCAACCATTTATGATAAATATTTTCTCAAAAATCAAAATATTTTACCTGATCTATAAGACCATCAGCTTTGTCATAATATTTTTCGTGATATTCTCTGTCCAGCATATCATTTTCAGTAGCCCAAGTCTCCAAAAACTCTCCTACAAAATTTCAAGCTAAATCATTTTCAGACAAAATATGAGGAATACTATTGGCAGTTGTAACTGGTGGCTTTTCTTTTGCTTCTTTTTCAGCAGATCCTGCTGTAAGCTGATCGTATATCCACGAATCAATAGTTGTTCTTTCACCAAAAAACACAAAACCAACAGTATCCTGATGAGCCTGTTCTTCTGTTATTTGGAAAAACTCATCTGTATCATAAGAGGTAGAAATTATATGCTGAGGCTTGAGGTTTTGTAACTGCTCATGCATTTGTTGGTCAAATTCTTCTAGTATATTAGAGTCACTGTCTAGATTGTTTTCCTCCAAATAATTTTGAATATCATAGATATTTATATCATCATCTTCTCATACAAGCTTTTCTACAAACTCATGCATTTGAGAAAATTTTTCTTTGGAATCATCTGATATGTTATTCACCTGAATCAAGGCTGTTTTGGTCAGATCTTCATCCAAGAAATAAAACTTTTCTCTCATAAGGAACTGCAATCACATAAAATATGTTTTCAACAAAGAGTTGGTAGTATAATGACTTCTTGGCTGAAACTGAGTATAATCTTGTACTATATCAACCTCATGATCTGTAAATAAATTTGGATAATAATGCTCCAAAAGAATATCATTTTTTCTTTCTTGCTCTGATTTAAGTATCTCCTCAAGGTGTGAAATAACTACTTGTTGAGCATCATCAGAAAGTACATTTATTTTTTCTTCTAGTTCAGCTTTTACTATATTATGTATTTCTTCATCATCTAAATCATCTTGGGGACCATTTGGATGAGGATCGTGGGGAACCTGTTCAGAAGCCAACAATTCTTGCTCGTTTATCAGCAAAGAAGAAGCTATAGCCCAGTATCCAACCAAAAATTCATAATGTTCTTTGAGCTGTTCATCAGAACCATCTTGATACAAGTCTACAAACTTATCATAAAAATTATCAGCCAACTCAGAGATATTTTTTCTCATAAAAGACTGCTCGTAATATTTCAGATTATCAGAGAATATGGTATAATACATATGCAACAAAAGATCAGAAGTTACAAACAATGTATTGTATGGATATCTTCTATAATCTTCTGATTCTCATCATATAGCATTGATATAAGCAACCCATTCTTTATAGAAATCATTTTTATTAACATCATCATCTCATTCTCATTCATAAGAGATATATTGCCAATGAGGATCCAACAACAACCATCCCCTATCTTCAAAGAAATCCAAAGCATTGTCAGATAAATCCAAAGGACCACCATCCATATACTGATCTGTTCAATGAAAAGAAAGATTTGCAGCATATCAGTCTCACTGATACTTGTCAGTTAGTTTAAGATGATCAGCATCAGTAAACTCTTCCAAAGAAACAGTCTTTATTACCTCTTGAGTATCTTTATTTTCTATTTCCACTCACTCCTGGCATTTCTCGTTGTTTTTAATTTCTTGAATTGTTTCTTCATCTGGAGTATATTGTTTTGTCCATTCTTTTGTATATCATTCAGTTATTGCCTCAAAATTTTCCATATCTTCCAAGTTTGGCTGCTCCATTTGCCAGTTGTATGTGTATTCTGATTGTTTGTTGTGGTTATAAACTTCTTCTTTTTCAAACATACCACCTGTTCCTGCTGAAATTTGATCAAATTCTGTTTTTTCTCATGATGTTTCTTGATAATCAGATTCTTCTGGTTGTTCTTGGGTACCGAATTCACATCCAGATAAAGTCAAACCAACCATAATCACAAACAAAAATAGTAGTTTTTTCATTATATATTTTTATGTTATAAATTATAAATAACATACTTGTAAGATTATATAGCGTTGTTAAAAATAATGTGTATACAAAATACTATTTATTTGATAACAAACTATGTAATGAATATACATAAAAATACAAGACTAACACCACTCCAGAGAAAAGAGGTCTGGGAATACTATAAAAGATGAATGAAGCCTAAGGATTTACATATTAAGTTCAATGTATCATTGCCTACCATATACAAGATAATAAAGAGAGCAAGAACTCAAGAGTTTTTACCAAGAAATTCTATCAATAATAGATTTAGAAACATTAGGCGATGATTACTTAGATTAGCTAAAATAGAATCTAAGATAATAGAAAAGAAAAACAAAGAAGCTAGAAGATACAATAAAAACTACCCTTGAGAAATGATGCATTTTGACACAAAAAAACTACCTCTTATAAGATGAGCAGCAAACAAAAAGTCTGAATACTTATTTGTATGAATAGACGACTATTCTAGAGAACTTTATGTAGCTATAATGCAAGATAAGACACAAGTATCTTCGTCTATGTTTCTTAGACAGGTAATAGATGAATGTCCTTACACTATTGAGTGTGTGTACTCAGATAATTGAGTTGAGTACAAATGAAATGATAAACATGAATTTGTTAAAGAGTGTGTAAAAAGCTGAATAAAGCAAAAATTTACAAAAGTTAGAACACCAAGAACAAATTGAAAAGCAGAGAGGGTTATAAGAACATTAATCGATATGTGGCACAGTAAGGAAGTTTTTAAGTCATCAGAACATAGAAAAATGTCTTTAAAAAGATTTGTAAATCGATATAACACTGTAAAGCCACATAAATGACTAGATAATAAAACTCCTTATGAAGTTATTGAAAAGTTCTATTACTGATAATTTTTTAACAACGCTACCTTTTCTTACATGTTTACTAATTGAGTTGATGTATCACAAAGGTTTAATACTAATTCCAAATTTTTTTGATTAGATTTATTAATCACTCCGGTTCATTCATCTAAAACCTCCTCAAATTGGTTTAAAGTTTTGCACAATCATAATAATTTTTCAAAATTTGTTTCTTCAGTTTCTTCTAATAAAAACCTAAAAGAAAATTTCTCACATAACTTTTTGAATAAATCTATACTATTACAAAATTTTAACATATTTTGAAGATTTTTCTCATTTGAGGTTTCCAAAACTCCGGCTACATATTTGTTTTGACAGAAAATTTTGAACTCTTCAAAACTTTGTCAGAATACCAACAACTCAATAGTTTTCAAAGACAAATCATCTCTAAAATCTTTCAAAACCTCCTTATATTCTTTTAGATTTTCTATATATCACTCCATAAATTCAAAATCCTTTTTTTCAGGGTTTTTTTCTTCTGAAAGTGTAGTTTGGATATACTCTCTTACAAAACTTTTTAATCATTCCGTATCTTTGTTGTTTTTGAGAAACCCTTTTAGTTCACCAAATTCTATATTTTCGAAAGTTCAGGGATTTAATTTTTCATTCATTTTCTAAAATTTAATATATAATTTTTTGAAAATTTACAAATAAAAAAATATATAAAGAAAATATATTTATTGTCAATCGTAAATTAAATCAATAAGAAATAATGTCAATTTCTAAGATATTAGATTTTTCTAAATATAATAACAATACAAAACAAACTTAATATATTTTTACAACTCCTCCAACTTTTTCCATATATTGCTTTCTATATCTTTGATATCCTGGATTAATTTTTCTGGTTTTTCGTACTCTATTGGCTGATATTCTATATTTTTGTACCTGGAAATACTTAGATCATAGTCGTTGTCCACTATCTCATCTTTGGATACAAAAAACCAGCGATCATCTTCTCAAGGAACCGCATCATAATTTCTTTTTTCTACTATTTCTTGATATTTTTGGATCAAATCAGGTAGGTCGTTTTGGTCTTTGTCCAATGGAGTTCTCTTGTCGTCTAGGCTAAATCATTCTTTTTCTACATCATAAAACCATACTTTTTGGGTAGTATCACCTTTGGTAAATACAAGTATAGAAGTGCTAACTCAAGCATAAGGTTTGAAAACTCATCCTGGCAAAGAAATCACTGCATTCAATCAAGAGTTTTCTACTATTAGTTTCCTTAGTTTTTTGTGTGCATTTGAAGCTCCAAAAAGCACTCAATCCGGTACAATCACTGCTGCCCTGCCTCAGGTAACAAGTTTGTTGTAAATAAGTTCTACAAACAAAAGTTCTGTCTTGTTGGTTCATATAGTAAAATCACTGTGAACATCAGATTTGTCTATGCTTCAGGTAAATGGCGGGTTGGCAAGAATTACATCAAACTCTTCTTGGTGAGAAAAGCCCTTGGACAAAGTATCATCATAAGCAATATTTGGATTGGAGATCCCATGCATTATACTGTTCATATTTGCAATCCTTACCATAGTACTATCAAAATCATATCAGTGTAGATTTTTTTGTTTTATTCTCTTTCGGTCTTCTTCTGTAAGCAAGTCAGCAAGGTAATGTTGGCCGTCTTCGTCTTGGATAACTCCAGTAGAAGATGTGTTTTGTTGCAGGATATGTTTGTAAGCTCATATCAAAAATCAAGCTGTACCACAAGCAGGATCCAAAATTTTGTCGTATTTGGTAGGATTTACAATACTTGTCATAGTTTCTATAATGTGCCTTGGGGTACGGAACTGTCAGTTTTTGCCGGCTGTTGCGATTTCGCTAAGTAAGTATTCATAAATATCTCAAGCTGTATCTTCGTTTTGTTCGGTAATATTAAGTTCTTCTATGATATTTATGGAAGTGGCAAGCATACTTGCTTTGGGTATCAGGAAAGAGGCATCTTTGAGGCTTCAGGTAAATCAGTGTCAATTCTCCAAGGTTTTCAAGAAAGGGAAAACAACGTCTCTAACGAAGGGAAACATTTGCTCTGCTGGAAGTTCAGACCAATGTGACCATCTAAGAGTTTGTTTGTCGTAGCTTTGGCCGTTGTGTTCAAAAGTTCACTCAAAAACAGAAGTATAATCAAAACCAGAAAGTCTTTGGGATTTTTTGAGGTTTTGTTTGTCTATCTCATCCAGTCTTTTCATAAAAATAAGGTAAGAAATTTGTTCTATAGCAGTCAAAGGATTGGAAATCCCTCCAGACCAAAAAGTATCCCATAATTTTTCTATTTTTGATTTTAGTTGAGGATTTGAGTTTAGCATTTGTATAGATTAATTTACTTAAATTATTTTCATATTATCGATTGGGTAAGTTTTTTCAAGTTGAAAGATTATACTTATGAAGATAAGGTAAATTTATATTTTCAAGCTTTAAAATAATTCTTTTTACCTATCTTTAATTTTATTTTCCAAATCAATTTGCACTGCTTCTAGATTTTTGAAAATATCGTAATTGTTGTATCTAATAACTATGATTCAATATTTTTGTAAAACCAAGCTTCTTTCGTTATCATAATCTATGAATTGCTTGTTTTTCATTTCATTATGATTTGTTGGTAAATAGTTTAGTAAACAGAAACAACCCCCCGCTCAGCAAAATTGCCGAGCTGCCCCCCTTATCAGGGGGCTAATTTCCTCCCTGACAAGAGAAGGGAACCGCTTGCAGTGGAGGGTTTGATGTTCTCCCCCTGATAAGGGGGATACCCAAAGGGAGGGGGTTTTAAAACCTAAAACTCTCCTGCATTTGCGAACTATAAAGCTCCTGAAGTTTTTCCAAGGATTGTTGGTGAAGCTGTTTTTTAGCTTCTATTTGCTGAATTTTGTTGGCAAATTCCTGCTGGAGTTCCAAAGGTGGAAGATAAATTTTTATACTTTGTACTTCTTTAGCATTTATGTTTGCCATTCAAACAATACTCTTTGCCATAGTAAATAAAACCTTTTTTCAATAATCAGAATTTAAAAAAGTAGATAAAAAGATAGGTAAAATTTTTTCCTTATCAACTTTAATCCTTATCAAATACCCAGCAAAAGCTCTTGGCATATCAAGATCATATACTGCTGTTTTTCAAACTAATTCTTTACTATTTGTCCTATTAAACAAAACATCTCATTTTTCTAAAAGATACTTTCTTTTTTCTTCTTCAGTATCCAAATTAATATACTTCATACTTTCTAAATTAATATTTCAACTGTAAGTAATATTATTCATTCTTAATATTTCATAACTTCCTTGTGTTTTTTCTTCAAAAGCCTTCTTAGAAGTTCAATAATTTACAGATGTAACTAAATCTTTAATTCTTTTTATTTCCCACCCCTTTGGATTTAAGTAAGGATCACCAAACATATCAATGAATATTGATTTTGTTAGCTCATCGGTTTTGGATATGACTTGTTTTTTCATTTCTATCAGATTTTCTATCTTCTCCAATTTGTCGGCTATGGCTTTTTGGGTTGAAAGATCTGGGAGAGGGATTTCAAGATTAGAAAACGATTTTTTATTTAATATTGAAACAACTGTGGAGGTTGATCTTGTTTGAAATAGTTGCTCATAAAATTTTATAGAAAAGTATAAGTATTTATTATAAACCTTATTTTCATCAGGTATTATAGAATTTATTTGTTGATTAGTACAAGTTTTCTCAGTTGCTATTGCACATTTTCAAATATTTCCAATACATCACACCATAACACTTCAAGCGGGAATATGTTTTGACTTCATTTTTTCAAATCACATACTACTAAGTTTTTTTTCTGTATCAAAAACATATATACCTTGATCCAAATCTTTTGGACATACTCGTAAATATTCATCTCAATAATACTCCGGTACTTTTGTAGAAGGAGTTGATCAAGTAACAATTTTTCAAATATCTCAAAGTTTAACTGTTTGCATTATTATTTTTATTAATATAAATTAATTATAAAAAGTTTCTTTATTTCTTTCATGTTGAAATTTTGAATCATATATAACTGCAGTTAAAAATAACAATCAAAATATAGGATACAATATTAAGATAATTACTCAAAAAATAAAAAAAGTTAATAATAATGTTGTTCCAAATCTATCGTAGCACAATTCTTTCCTATTGTCTTCATACATATAATTTCTAACATCTTCATGTTTTAAAAATCGCTGTGAAAATTTAAAAATATAATATATACTTACTCAAGTTAAAAAAAGAGACATCACAACAGTCAAAAAATGATCATATACTCATGGTATAATAGAAAAAATCCAAAATGGAAAAAAATTTATAATATTACATAATAAATATTCACCAGAGTTACAATTTATATAAAAATTATTTAAAAGATAATTTACAAATGGTTTACTTATAAGTTCAAATACTGATATAACAAGAAAAGTTGACATTAAGAACTGTTTTAATCTTCTTTCATCTAATTTATAATTTTCATTCATTTTTTTGCAACTTAATTATATATAAACTTTTTCCTATTTTTTACAACATTTTAGCACGATCTATATTCTAGGTAGCAAATTAACTTCAAATAACATAAAAATCTATTCAATAAAAGTCTTTTAAGTATCACTCTGTAGAACCCAGCAATTGATTTTGATTAGTATTACCTTGAATACTAGATAAATTTACCATTGGATTTACTACATATACAGAATATTTTACTTCCAAACTATATTTTTTTCGATTTTCTATTATTTTATCAAATTCTTCTTTGTTTCATTCTATAAACTTGCTATTAGAAGCATTTTTAGAACGATAAATTATTTGAGTATACATTTCATTTATATTATTCCAAATTGCACTTTTTTGAGCTTGTCAACATACATCATACAAATCATTTATTTGATTTCTTGGAGCTCCTGATCAAGAAGTTTTACAATGATATAAATCCAAGTTAATAGTTCAATTACTTATATATATACCTATAATATCTGCAATTTCTCATTTTCAATGATCAAAAAAAATTATATCATAATTATTTTGAAATAAATTATCTATTACACATTTTTGAACACTGTCACAATTATCATTACCGTTTCGCTCTTCTTTTTTTATATCATATCAACTCCAATTCCAGCTAATTAATCTATTATTATTAAAAACATAACTTTTTCAAGTTTTATAATATAATTTATCATCTAAATATGAATTATCAATATACCTTAAATAAAAAGGATTGTTATTTATCCAATCAACTAAATCATAATAATCATCATTTACCCTTATATACAAATCATGTTGTTCATAATATGAAACACTGATCTTATTTTCTTCCTCATCATAATAAATTTTAATCCTAATAGTACATTCTTGATTTTCAATATTTAAAGGTATTATAAAGTTATCTTTATCTATATTATCTCTGTCTATAATTAAATCATAATCATAAATATCATGATCACTTATTTTAATTTCTTCACTATAAATTTTTTCATTCCAAAAAATTCAAACAATTCTTTCTGCATCTAAATAGTTAATATTTTCTCATAAATTATACTCATTAACAAATCCTTGAAAAATTCTTGGCAAATCACTTTCAGAAACTTCATTACCTAACACTTTTGAAGATACATATACACACCAATTTTTCCATTCAAATAAATCTACTTTTTCAGTATTCCATACTTTTCACTTACATGAAGTACCTAAAATTTTACTAATTCATCATCCAAAAGTACTAGCTGATACATTTTTTATTGTACTTAAATACTTTTCTAAATCAGATATATTTTTTATAACATCTTTTCACATATCAGAATTATAACTTGTAGTTTCTTGAGTTGACAAGTTAGATCTTCCTAATACTTTTATTTTATCAATATAATCATCTTCATATATATTTAAAACTTTTTTTCATAAGTTAGACTGATGAAAGTTAAATTTTTTAATTATATTTTCTTTGAAAGATTCTGAATTAGAATAAATAAATATTTTATAAGTATTCTTATCATAATACATTACAAAAAAACTCCATTGAATATCATATATATCTTTAGTTTGAATCCATGTTATATTTTTTTTATCTTTCTTTAATGAATATAAGATATTTTCATTTATGTTATAGTTTACTAAATATCATTCATTTTCTAAAATAGTAGCACAATTTTTAAAGTCAAATTCACTATATGTTTCGTAAACTTCAGTACTTGAAGGTATAATAAAATTATCTTCTTTTATATTATAACTTAAATTTTCATATTCTCATCAATCCTCTATTAAATTACTCTCAAAATTTTCAAAAAATTCTTTTTTTATTTTTAGAGATTCTATTGTATTTTCAGATTTATGGCTAATAATATAATTCCAATCTGCATTATTTTTATATAAATCACTCAAACTTTGAGAGATATTTTTATCTTGTATATTTGTTATAATAGTTGCATTTCAAATTTCTTCATCTCAACTACGAGAAAATCTTCAAAGAAGTTGTAAAGTTGTTGATAAATTTTTATATTTATCATGATAAGCTAATATTTTAAGCATATTAAGATCAAACCCTTCTCATAACATTCAAACACATATAACCACATCATATTGTCAGTTTTTAATTCCCCTTAATATCTCTTTTTTTTTATAGTCTCTCAAATCACTATGAATTGTAACTATTTTTGACTCATCATAAATATTTTTATAGTGATCTAAAACCTCACTAGTTCTTGAAATCTTCGAAACTCTAACCATTAATATATGAGAATATCAAGAATTTTTATCATTTTTAAGTTGTTGTGTTGATTTTTCAGCAATTTCACTATCAGAAACAGTATTATCAAAAGCTTCTATTGGAAGAAAATTTATAGATTTAAATAGTCAGTCATTCTGAGCTTTTCTTAGTGAATAATTATATACAATACTTCAATCTATAATTTGATTATCTTGTCTAAAAGGAGTTGCAGTAAACTTAACTATTCTCTTATTATTTGCCTTAGCCTTTCACAAAAAAGCATCCCATGTCTCAGCTTTTGAATGATGAGCTTCATCAACAAAAAAATAATCAAGATTATTTATAAGTTCTTGTTTTGAATTATCATCTAAATTACTAATAAGCTTCATAGTAGAAATTATAATATTTGAATTTTTACAAATTTTTTTTATATTCTCTTGAGAATCTCAATGATATAAAACTCCCACTAAAGGATTTTTAATTTTTGTGTTTATAATTAAGTTTTCCTTCAGAACTCATAATTCTAAAATTTTTTCATAAGTTTGTTTGCGCAAAACATCACTAGGTACAATTATTAAAATATTATTTAATTTTGCATATAGTATCAAAGATATTAAAGTTTCAGTTTTTCATGTTCAAGTTGGCATTACTACAATTCAGGGCTTGGTTGAAATTGTCCAATGTGATAAAACTCAATAAATAGCTCACTTTTGACATTTTCTTAAATTTTGTAAATTTATATTTTTTCACCAAGACTCAAAAATTTTTCTTTTATTTGAAACTAAAGGTTCAATATATCAATAAATAAAGTTTTTTCAAAATTTGGTTTTAATTAATCTATTCATATTATTAATTTAAAAACTAAAATTATACTTCTTCTGAAACTTTTTCATATAACCTCTAACCTAAAAAACTAAATTCCCCATACCATTATTATCTCATTTTTGATAATCAGCCATTGGCTCAGTATCATAAGACTTTTCCATCAAAGCAACACTATCCAGATCTCCATACTCATCCAAAACTTTATCTATAAACTTTTTTTCATAACTTGTCAAAACCAAGTTTTTATCAAAAAACGACTTAGCTTCAAAATCTTTGTTGTTGGTCTTACTATAAATACTATCCAAAACATATATTTCACTATTGAAAGGTCCATAATGCCAACGATAATAATTAATTCACACTATCTTGTTGCCCAAAGTTTTATGAGCTTCATAATCTATGAAATACAAAAGCTTCATAGCTTTCAAAATATCTAATTTATCAAGTTTTTGCAAAATATAATCTACTACTTCCAACATCTTCCAAGAAATAACTGACTTTGTCAAAATCTCAAAAGGAACTGATAAAACATTACTCAATTTGGTAAGAACATCCAAAGAAGGATTGTATTCTCATTTTTCCAAATTGGAAATGATAGCTTGAGTAAGACCTGATTTCTTAGCAAGCTCTGACTGAGAAAGTCATCTATACTTTCTCCAATGATAAATATTGGTTCAGATAGTTAATCTTTTTTTGTACAAATCAATTTCATTTTGATCAATATGTTTTTCCCAAGTTGTATTTGTCTTTTTTTTGATAGGCATTTTGAGTATGTTTTATGATTTAAAACGGTCTGTAATATCATAATAATCGTATTTGTAAGTCTTGCTTATAAAATCATCATATATTTTTTTGGAAAAAGAGATTTGTTTATCGTAATCTTTTTCAACTTTTTTGATTTCTTGTTTCTTGCTATAATGTTTTGGTTTTACCAAGTATGATGTTAGCAAAACAAATTCACCTTTTTGGTAAGCAAAGAATATTCTCAATAATTCTTTACTGTTTGGCACAGATATCAAAAAATAGCATATAGGACCAGTAGCATTTTTGGAATTTTTGCCATCCAGATTCATATTTTGACAAAATAATTCTATACTTGCTACAATTTTATTAATTAATTTTTGTTGTATATCTTGATCAAAAGATCAGACTATGCTTTCTATTACATCTTTTTCATCATTTAAGTAAGAATAAACAAGGACCATTATAACATGTATTAGACAGTTAAAAAATAAATTTATAAAATAAAAACTTTATTCATTATAAATAAAGTTTACAAAAAATCAATATTTTTTTCAAAAAATATACTTTATAAAATATAATTAGTGGAAAATATTTAACTGGTTTTCAATTTTTATCTTTAAACTTATTAATTTTTCTACCCCAACCTAAACTTCTCCAAAAACTCCTTGATCTCCTCAGCTTCATCATCCCCAAACAACTTATCAAAAGCATCTATCCCCAAACTATTCTCCACCATAGGCGAATAAAAATCATCCGGCACATTCAACTCCTTTTTCTGTATCAACATACTTTTCAAAACCCTCAAAAACATTATCTGCCTAGAATCAAAATTACTTTCCTTGATGAACTCCTCTACCAACCTATCTACTTCTGCCTCCCAGTCGGGCATATCACCAACTCCCAGAGCAACTTCTACCAACTGCCTAAAACTTGCCGTAGGCCTACCATAAGCTTTCCTTAGATTGTCCAAATTCATCCTGTACTCATTACTACTTAATTCCTGCTCCAGCATAGAAATCTCATCATCAGACAACTCCTCACCACCCAAAAGCTTCTGCACTACCGGATGCGAAGAGGTCAACTCCTCCATTGTCTGCTCAAACTCCTTCCAGTACTTTTCAGAAGGCATCTGCTTACCCTCTTCATACTCTATCCACCTCCTTTCTATCACATCATCTTGGATATCTGTTACCAGTATATCCTTGGAAGTTTTGACCTTGTACTTCATCAAAGGAGTAAAATCCTGCTCCAACTCTTCTATCTGCCCAAACTCCATATCTTCCCAATACGAAGGAGACAAAACCTTGTCCAGCTTGTCCTGTTTTTGCTCTACATTGCTAATATTTCTTGCCAAAGCATTGATATCCGAAGCTATCTTGTCTTGAGTTGTGTCATCTACCTCTCACTGTATTATCTGAGATTTTAGCCTGTTTGTTTTCTCCAAAAACCTAAGTTCATCTACACTGTGCTTGCCATAATACCTCATCAAAGGAGCTACTTTTTGCAATTTTTCATAAGGATTGACTGCGATATTATCAAAAATCCTACCAGATTCAATCTCATCCAAAACCTCTTGATACTGAACAGTTTCATCATTAACCGGCAAGTTATTTACCATTTCCAGGAGCTGGTTTTTTAGTTTGTTGTAGTTTTGCTTGTCTTCTCTGTTCTCAAAAAGCTTCATCTGATCTATCTTGGACTCAAAAATCTTTTGCTGCAAACTTTTGGGCTGCTTGGGAGGTTCACGAAATTCATGATCTTCATCAAAATTAATACCAAAATCCATTATCAAAAAATACTCCTTGTCTTCTCAAGGACCAAAAAGATCCGGACAAAGCCTTGTTCACCTACCTACCATCTGCCAAAATTTTGCTTCAGAAAGCACAGGTTTTGCAAAAACAAGATTTACCACATCAGGCACATCTACACCAGTATCCAACATATCCACAGAAATTGCTACCCTGTTTTGCTTGCTTGTCCTGGATTTTTTGAAATCTTCATATTTTTCAGATGCTCTTTCTACATTGGAAGTAATCACTACTGCAAAATCCCTGTACTGAGGATACATCTCCTCAAAAGCCTGCTGCAGATTTTCTGCATGTAGTTGATTTACAGCAAAAATTATGGTTTTTCAAGGTAGTCAGTCTTCTGCTTTGATAGAATTTTGCATAAACTCCCTAACTATAGCCCTGTCGGTGTCTTTGTTGTTGATTTTTTTGTTGATATCTTCTCACTCAAAATTGTATTCTTCTGGAGTTTTTCATTCTCTTTGTAACTGCTCTTTGAGATGTCAGGGTAATTGCCTTCATTTGATTCACTGTATCTGAACTTTGGTCCTTGCCAAAAGTACTTTGTAAGGGACAAGGTATCACTCATTGATTGCATCATCCAGAGTATAAGCAAAAGTAGGATCCTGTTCTCTACGATCAAACTCTTCGTAAGTATTTCTTTCTACATAATCTACCGGAGTGGCTGTAAGACCCACTTTGTAGGCATCAAAATGGTCCAGGATTTGCTTCCATTGTCAAAAAATACTTCTGTGAACCTCATCAACTATGATAATATCAAAAAATCAACTACTAAACTTATCAAGATAGTTTATCATTGTCTGATAAGTAGCTGCAAAAAGCCTGGAATTCTCATCTGTTTGGTCTGAAACAATCAAACTTTTGGGCTCATTTGGAAAATACTGTTTGAATCAGTCTTTGAAAGCCTGATCTCTAAGTGCAGTCCTATCACACAGGAAAAGAACCTTTTGGACATGATAAGACCTCAATAATACATCTATCAGTCACATTGCAGTTCTTGTCTTCCCCGTACCAGTAGCCATTGTCAGCAAAAACTTCCTCTCTCACCTATCAATTCATTCCGTGATGGATTTGATAGCCTGAATTTGATAACTCCTACCTGCTATATTGTTGTCTACTTTGGGGTTGCTTGCTGGTTGTTGTATTTTCTGGAGAGTGGTGATTCTTTTGAGATCGGATTTGCTAAAAAAAGTTTTAATCTGCCTTGGTGGAGTTTTGAGATTGCAGTAGAAAATTTGTTTTCAGTTACTAAAAAACACCAAAGGAGCAAAATCCTGGTGTTGCTCTATCCCAGCAGAATAATTCAAAGCTTGATAGTATCATTCTCTGGAGCTTCTGATATCGCTTTTGGCTTCTATAATTGCCAAAACTTTGGAGTCTGTATCCAATAGCGCATAATCTGCATAATAAGTAGTTCAGTTTTGATGAATAGGAAATTCTTTGTAGACTTGATTTTTGTTGCGAATATCCCATCCTGCTTGCTGAAGCTTGGTATCTATGAAATTTTGTTTTGTTTGTTCTTCATTCATTATGGGTGAATTATCAGCTCAAGATATTGATAATAATTTTAAGGATTATGCTTCATTTTGCAAACAAATTTAAGGTATGTTAGAGTTTCAAATAGAAAATTAATCAAATACTCAATCCATCATCCTTTTGAATTACTCTATTTGTTCTTACTCTTTTTCTCTCCTTTCCTATCTTGCTTGTTCTACTTCTTCTAGTTTCTGGATTGCTAGTTCGTATAGTTCTTCTGAAATAGTTCAAGCTGGAATTTGGATTTCATTTCATCTTGGATATTCTATAGTTCATCAGTGAAAGTATGCATCCAGTTCTTCTCTTGTGACAGGATCTTGTCGATAATTGTACCTATCATCTCATATATGATCTAGTAGATTTTCTTTGGCTGTATTAAAATATTCTTGATAATTTTCTTCTGATAGTGCTTCTTTTACAGAAATCACATGCATCAATCTAGTTACTCATCTTCTGACAGCAAGTCATCAGTCCAACGGCAAAAGGTTTCTTTCACTCCCTATTGTTCATCATATATTCCTTTCATTACATCTCAAATTATATTTTTTATTTTTTAGAGTTTTAAAAAATTTTTGTAAACATAAAAACACTTAAAGTAGTTTAAGTGCCTTGTAGTTTTATTATATGGTGGAGATGATGGGAATTGAACCCATGTCTGAAGGTTACAACAGATAGCTTCTACCCCCATAGCTTGCATATTTACTCCTCTCATAAGAAAGGCGACTTCAGCCTACAAGCAGGCATATAGTCCTTTTAATTAATTTGTTAAACAAATCCCTTCTTATTATCTGTCCCACAATATAGAAGGGGTCAATTGTGGGATTTTTGGCAGCCTAAGCCTCTTTATTAGGACAAAACTATGCTGCTACTGCATAGCTTTGTGCTGCACTCAATCTTAAGTTTTTGTCTGCACTTTTTGTGGGATAGATTATTTTATACTGGGGTACTATCATCCAGTAGAGGCCACTATCCGCTGTACTACACCTTCATCGAAACCATATCATCCCCATACCCTCAATATAATAATTTTTTTAAATATTTCAATATATTTAATTTTTTCTATCTTGCTCACCAAAATAAATCACAAAATAGCATACTACACATTTTTTTAGAAAGTTGTCACATATCAAACACAAAAAAACAACAAACACAATCCCTTCTTTTGTAAATTTTCTTTTAATTACTATAATATTAACATAATCAAAACTTAAAGAGTTGGCGCACCTCCACCAGCACCACTCTATGGGTTTTGAGAAGGGCATTTCCCTCTATGCTTAGTAACTTTACCAAAATGTTGCAAGCAACAAAACCTATCAGGACAGTCAGATAAACTAGGGATAAGATAAATTCCTACTGACAGTCCAAAAAAACAAAAAAACAAATAAAATGAACCGGCCTGGCATTCCAGAAGCCGGTTTTCTTTTAGGTTAAAAATCTGTAATATTCTCGCATAAACATTGCTGCTGACTGTCAAACATTTAAAGACTCTTTTTTTCAAATCATTGGGATTCACACCAAATAATCAGACTTTTCTATAGTTTCTTCCAACACTCAACTTTTTTCATTCCCAAAAATTATACAAAATCTATCAAGATTTTTTTTATCAAAAAATTTTGACAACTTCTCTCAACCAAAGCTTTCTGCTACTATCAAACTATAATTATTTTTTTGAAGATAATCAATCGTCTTAGTGGGATTATAAAACTCCAAAATATCAATACTATATTCTGCACCCAAAGAAGTCTTGGAAACTCTAGAATTTTGATAAGGAGAAGGAGTATATCAAGACAAAATAACATCAAATCACAAAACATCAGCAGTTCTTATAATATTTCATACATTATAACAACTACGAATATTTTCCAACACTACAATATTTCTCATCATAAAATATTAGTTTAATTAGTATATCAAAAACTTATCAGATTCATCAAATCATACTAAAATATCACCTTGAAATATTGGAATCTTTATCAAAATCTGAAGAATTTGAATAAATCAAAGGATTTATATCATATCATCTTTTTTTACAAACAGAAGAAAAAATTCTTAATAAAATATTTGAACTATCTCAAGAAAATGGCAAATCTCTAAGGTTATTTTGAACAATTGCCTGTGCTTGCTTACTGTCTTTTTTTATTATTTTTCAAGATCACTGTGTATTAGATATATTGCTACTTATTATTACTGCCACATGCTTTTCTTTTATTGCTTCTGATAAAAAATTTACAAGTTTTATATATTTATTTGTCCTTCCAACAATCACAGGCAATAAAGAATTGATATTAAATGTTGACAACACAAAAGGCATCTGACAATCTATGTTTGAAAACATCTCATCGTTATCAAATCAGTGAAAGTCTTTATACTCATCCAATAATTGTTTTACTCTTGATGATACCTTTTTCTCTCACAAAATATTTTTAATACTTCAGAAACTTGGAACTCAATATCAAGTAAAACTTTTATCACTATTTCTTCAAACTACGATAATTTCTTTGATATCTTTGTTTTTGGATAAAGCCGAATAAGCAGAAGCCATAACAGCTCAAGAATATATATAATAATCATTTGGAACCAAAGCTATTTTGGGATGTACTGATAAATTTTCATCCACAAAACTTTGTACAGATACAGTCAGACTCACCACCATTTCATGCAAAATTTGTGGACTTGTAGGATAAAAAACCTCTTTCACCATTATGAGTTTGTTATTAGATTTAAAACAAACTTATCTGCAAGTCTATATCTTCTTTGAAAGTCTCAAGATTGCATAAAAACTACTCCCACATTATCTATATAATAATCAACAAAAATTTCAGAAATTTTATTTTTCATATCAGATAAAAATTCTGGATCTGTTGTTTTATATACAACTACCATATCTGCATTTATATTATTTCAAAAAATTTTTCAAAGATAATACTTTTCAACAATTCAAGGATACAAAGAAAAAGTTTTTTGCAGCTCGAACTCCAAACTATAAAGAAATATTCTTCTTACAAGATCATACACTTGATCATTTATATATATAGACCACTTAGTTTGATCTTTTTTGATCGTAACAATATCTGCCTCTAGTAAACTATCTACTTGTTTCTTTATTGCAGTAAAAGACCAAGCCAAATCTGTCTCCAATGCTCTCATAGAGATCCCCTGTCTTTTGAAAAGTAGATATTTGATAATACCTGCTCTTGTTTTACTTCACAAGAATTTTTCAATATTCATAAAAATAGATTAAGTATAAATTTTTTATTTTACTATATCCTCAAATATCAAATTTGCAATCACTGCAATTGGAACTGATAGTACAATTCATACAAATCACATCAAAGAACCTCAAATAAGCATTGCTATCAGTATCAAAAGAGCATTAACTCAAAGAGCATGATTCATCACCATTGGCACCAATACATAATTTTCAAATCACTGAATAAGAGTATAAACTATAACTATCACCAAAAATCAAATCAATCAGTACTCAGATACTGCCACAAGCACTGCTGGTATAGCTCACAATATAGGTCATATTATTGGTATAAACTCAGTAATTCATGCTATTAGAGCAAGCGTAAATTTGTTGGGCAAATCCAAACCAAATACTGCTATAGTGTTCAACACCAACAATACAGTAAAAAATATAAAGATACTCAATAAAAACTGTCATTTCAACCAGAATCACAATTTTCTATACAGTTTTTGTATTTTCAGTATCATATATTCTTTGTGGTTTGTTACTCAAGCTATGAAGTTTATAACAGAATCTTTTTGTGCAGAAAAGAATATAGCCAAGACCAACACCAAAAATATTTGAAACAAAGCAGAAAAAAATCCACCAACTATTGAAACCACTATTCCTCAAATATTATTGATAAAGTTCGTACCAAAAGATGCTATTTGAGATATATTTTCTTGGATAGCATATTGTATTGCCATCACAACTTCTCTATCCTGTAATCATTCAAGTATAAATTGTTTTATAATTCAAGGAATAAGATTACTTGTTTCTATCACATATCTAAGTCATTCGGTTCTCAAATCTTTTTGAAGCTGATTTATCATATCCAAAAATATTTGAACTATATCAGCACTTTGAGCAAGCACAAAAGGTACTATTACCAAAAAACCTGATAATAGCAACATAAACAAAAACAAATATGCCAACACTATAGAAAGTATTCTTGGAAGCTTTTTTTGGAAAATATCAATAACTGCTTCCATTGCAATTGAAATTATAAATGCTGCCAACACCAAATACAAAAGATCCAAAGAATCAAAAAGCACATATCACAGATATACTACAAAAATTCATACAAGCCAAAATGTTAGTATCGACCTTAAATCTGCTTTTTGAGTAACGTTTTCAATTAGAGTCTTTGACTTTTTTGTTGATCAATCTGCTTTTTTATCAATTTCTTCGATTTCTTTGAATTCTTTCTCATTTTTATCTTTAATTTGCTTTGTTTTAGACTTCACCTTATCAACAATATGTTGAAGATATGACTTTACCTCTTTCATAAAAATTTATTTAGATTATTAAAACTGAAAGCAAAAAAATCAAGTATTTGTTCTTTTATAAGTTTTTTTTGTTCAGATTCAACATTTTCTTTCAAAAAGGCAATAGTTTTTTTGTTGAAAACTATAAATACTTTATAATATCATCAATTAAAGGTTTTTTTCTCATATTGTTTTTTTTTAATATATTCAAAAAGCTGTCTTTTTATAAAATTCCTAGTAGTAGCTTTTTTTGACAACTTCAAAGGCACCTGAAAAGCAAACTGGTTGTACTTTCTATTTGGATATTGATAAAACCAAAAAAAGGAAAAATATTTTCAATGTACAATATTTTGTTTTTTGAACAAAAAATTTATATCTTTTCAAGTCAGCTTATACCTTTTTTTCAACATTATCAATATTCAGCAAAAAATCTAAAAAAACATTTTCATAAGAAACATTTCATTCTATAAGTCTTCTTGCATAAAAAATATGTTCCAATCTATCAAATTGCTTTTTTATTGAAAAATGATATGCCAAAATATCAAAAAAAATCATTATCCATCAAGATTTTTTAATATTTTCCAATATTTTATATTTTTCTGAATAATTTCAAGAATAATTCAAAAGATTAACAAATCTTTCAAAATAAGATTCAATATCCTCAAAATTTAAGTCTGCAGTAGATTTCAAAAGTTTTTTGGCAAATCCAAATCTTCCCAAAGAAAATTTTGCAGCAAGCTCCAACTTTCTCTTATCAGTATCTGGAAAATCAGACTCCAAATAACAAACTACCTCCTCATAATTCAAACTATAAAAATTCACTATAAATGCCCTTGAATAAATAGTAGAAATTATTGAAAATTTGTTTTCTGTAGTAGCAAAAATAAATGTCTGCTTTGGAGGCTCTTCAAATAACTTTAGCAGTGAATTAGCAGCTGAATTACTCATTCTTTCAATATTTTCCAAAAGTATTATTTTCTTTCAAGAATTTGCTGATTTATGACACCAATCTATAATTTGTCTTGATCACATATCATAAAAACTTCAAACATTTGGAATATCTATTTTTCTATCTTTTTCTCAAACATCAACTTTTAAAGAATGTTTTTTTCAAAGATAATAAGATAAATCTTTAACAAATAAAAAATCATTATCATAAAAATCTTTCAATATATTTTTTGAAAGCTTTCTGACAAGAGTTGATTTCCCTACATTTGAGGGTCAACTTAGCAACACAAAATTAGAATCAACCTTATTTTTTTCAATAAGATTAAAAATTTTTTTCACTATTTCAGACGATGCATCATTTCCACAAATCATACAATACAATATAATTTTAAATTTTTACTCAACTTCAATTCTTATTCTTCCACTAACAGATGGTGAATCCTCAAAACTAACTTCAACTTCCACCCTATATGTTCACTCTTCTTCAAAAGTATTTCCTACTTCAGTATATTGTCTTCACTCTCCACTCATACTACTACCATCATCAAAATCCCATTCTACATAATCAATCATTCAATCAACATCTACTTCAAATTCAACCCTCTCTCATACACTTGCAGATTGAGTTGGATTATTTGGTGTAGATATATCTAAATCTCTTCTTTCTCTTTGAACCACAATATCTTGTTCTGCAGTATCTTCTAATCATTCATGAGTTTCTACAGTTACACTAGGTGTAAATCTTCATCATGTTTCATTATCAAACTCATAAGTGTGCTCTACTACACCATCACTTGTACTATCTATACTTTCTCCATCACCAAAATCCCAATGAAAGTAAGCAATTCTATCATCTTCTACATTTAAATTTGAAATTGATCCATCCAAAGTAACATCCAAAGGACTTTCTCAACTATCTGGACTAACATCAAGCCTTGCTTCCAAAGGAGCTTCTTCCACAACAAGATTAATATCACGCTGAATTTCATTCCCTCTATCATCTTCAATAGTCACTTGTATAGTATACTCTCACTCTTCTCTTATTACTTCACGAAATTCTCAATCTCTTCACATTATTCTATCTCAATCAAGTCTTACTATTTTTCTATAATCTCATGTTGGTTCTGGTTCAAGTCCATTTATTTGAAGTTGTAATCTTACAGGCAGTCTACCAGCTGTATATTCTCACTCATCATTTTGCTCTAAATTAGAGATTTCATCATCAGATCATAAAATAGCTCAAAGATCATAATCAAGTTCATAATCACTTGCTCAAGCATGAAAAGATTCTGTTTCACAAAATCCCACCTCTCAATCAAAAGTTTCATATTCTACCTGAATTATATAATTGCTTCATCAAGGAATTTCTTCAGTTATACTATCATCTGAAGTTTCAACAACTTCATGTTCTTCTCAATCATCCTCGTTGTATATTACATAGGTATATGCATCTGCAGAAACAGCTGAAGGCACTGATACATCTATATCATACTGTCAGCCTGATCTTTCTTCAAAATCAACATCACATGCTGGAGCATTTGACTCTTGTGTTCTTAGTCTTATAGAATAAAATTTATCTGACACATCTGGAAGCCTATACCTTATTTCTGAAACTCAAGGATCTGATATTGTATGGGTTACACTACTGGTATCTTCAACATCAATATCTCAGTCTCAGTTTAAGTCCCATTCTATATTTATATTAGGCAAATTTAGATCAGTAAAAACATCTCCTGCATCAAATCTTAAATTAGCTGGCACAGCTCATGCTATTATTTGATCACCAGCACTACTCAAATCATAAGAACCACCATCCACAGTTAGGTCTACCTTGGAATCAAAATCTAGATTTATCACATCATCAGATATGGATTCTCATTCTTGAGTTTCTGGACTATAATAATTTGTTGTCAAAGTAATATCATAACTTGTATCATCCTCAAAAAGACACATTCAATCAAAAAACGCATCATCAGAAAAAAGTTCACCACCAGCAGACAAAGTTTGTCAATTACCACAATCCAATTCAAACGATTCAATATTTTGGATAGATCAAACCTGAGAACCAAAATTTTCCTCAAAAACAACCGTATTCAATTCAAACCTAAAATAAGCTGGAGCTATGTTCGGTTCATCGCCCAAAAGTTCCAAATTTCATCATTCTCTTACAAGGTAAGGATTAACTAAGTTAGATGTAACAACCTGCCTTTCACCTGTCATATCACCAATATTAATAAGTGTTATAGCTCAAAGTATAATAACCATCAAAAACATAAATCAAGAAATTCCACTCCCAAAAGCATATTTTAACTTTCAGTATTTTGTAGTAATAAGCCTATAAACATTTAAAACAAGCATAATAAAAAACACAAAAAACAACAATCAAAAAAACAAAACAGCAAAAAGCATCAACATATTTCTAACAGTATCTACTTCCAACCCCATATTTGATAAAACTTCAGGGTTGTGCATTGCAAAATACAAACCAAAAATCACCAAAAGCAAAAACAAAAAGAAAAAACCAACACATCAAATTACAAATGCTTTTATAGATAGTTTAGATCATTGTTTTACTTTGTTTTGAGTTTGATCTTTTTGAGAAGTATTATTTTGTTGTCACATAATTTTTTATAAATTTTAAATATGTGTAATTTTAAAAAAAACACACACAAAATCAACATCATTAAATCCAGTTGTGCACTACTTTCTATAAACAACCTGTGTTGGATAAGCAAAATTTATATTATTTTTTTCGAACTCTTCCATTATTCTAATATTTATATTTTCTTGTACATCCATTCTAATATCAAAATCACTTGTGTTGAATGTATGAACAACTTCAAAATTCAGTGAAAAATCTCAAAAATCCTTAAAGTGCACTCTATTAAGCTCTGTGTAGTATTTTATATCATCTTCTTCAAAAATATTTTTTACAATTTCTTTGGCTGTTTTTACTTTTTCTACAGGAGTTTCATAAACTATACCAAATTCAAAAACAACTCTTCTTTTTTCCATTTCCCCAAAGTTATTTACACTGGCTGTTGTCATATCTTGATTTGAGACAACTAGCTGTTCTCACTGTAGTGTTCTAATACGAGTTGTTTTGATTCATATTTTCTCTACTGTTCAAAAATTTCAGTTAACTGCTATAAAATCTCATATTTTAAATGGCTTGTCTAAATATATAGAAATAGAAGAAAATATATCTTGCAGAATATTTTGTAATGCAAATGCTACTGCTATTCATCACACTCACAAACTTGCCAAAAGTGGAGTTATTTCAAACCCAAGATTTATCAATAAAAACAACAAAGAAGTAGTCCATATAACAACTCTTGCTATTACCAAAAGCAAATTGTATGTTGTCAAAGAATCTTTATCTTCCTCATTTAATAATGTCCTTGCCAAAAAGAACTTCACCAACTCAGTAGCTATTCTTATAAATTGCAACAAAATCACAACAAGAAATATAGCATCTATTGTTATATCAATCTCATCAGGTAAAAATAAGTATTTGAGTGGAATATAAATAGAAATTGTAATATATACATACCTTGGAGTATTTTGAATTAGACCTATAATAAAACTGTCAAACTCAGATTTTGTATTATAAAAAATATTAGAAAGTTTTTTTAGTATCACAGCTCTAAAAATTCTTAACACAAAAAATACAAATAAAAACATTAAAAAGGCAAATATATACTCAAATACTGTATTTCAAAAAAACACTGTAGACAAAGACAAATAATTTTCAATACTAGTACCAAAAATTTCTTCTATATAATTCATGCATCAGACTTTTAGAATTTAAATAACATTTACTAAAAAATTAATATTAAGCCATTTTAATATTTGTTTATAATTTAAAACTCCAAAAAATCAATAAAAAAATTCGTCCTGATTGTATACACAACCAGGACGAATTCAGTCAAATATTAGTCTGCTAATTCATTATATGTTCTATAAAACATTAATGCAGCTTCATACCTTGTAATTGGTTCTTCCATCTGCTCTTGACTTTCATTTTCTGATACTCATTCACTAACAGCTACTGCCCAGTATTCTATCCACCAAGGATCATGATCTTCATTCATATCTCCTATAGTAGACCTGATAAGTACTGTTATAAATTCTGCTCTTGTTATTTGATTTTTAGGCCAAAACTTTTCTTGAGAACCTCTCATTATTCAAAGATAACAAACCTGTCTTATATACTCAACAAGTGTTCAGTCTGCTTGTCAAATATCACTAAAACTACAATTTCTTGAATAATTTGGCCTCATTTCTAACACTTCCTTGGCAAATTGAGAGAACATTCTTGATGATTCTTCTCTTAACAAATTACGATACAATCAATACTCTGCTGCATTATCGTATTTGGTAAGTCATTTTTCATACATAAACTTTAAAGCATCTTCAAGTTCTACATCATCTATACTTTCTGGTATTGTTATTTCATCATATTTTCACAAGATTTCCATAAATTTGTTTGCAGATGTTCTTGCATTTCTTCTTGCCTCTTCAAGATCTTCAGCAGACAAGTCATAATCCTTAAACATCTTCAAATAAAACAAGAATTCATTGAAATAACTTACAGCATCATACAAATCATCTCCCAATACTCATCTTTTCTCTATCTCTTCAATAAACAAGTCTATTAATAATTCAACACTTTGCATATCTGAAAAGTTTCTAAAGTTAGGTATTTTGAATTCTATTGTTCTTCAATTTATTACATATTCTTTTGTTTCAGATCTTTCTCTTATTTCATCTGGTATTTCATCAAGATTTGGTTGTCGTATTGCTCAAGATCACCTTCTAGTAGGAGCAACATCATCATCTTCATCTTCTTCATCTGATTCGCCATAAACTACAAATTCAGATGCAGCACAAGTATATATTGTAGCTGTTCTATCTTCTGCTACAACTGTATCCTTTCAGTCCTGAGCTACTCCATTATTACAACTTCCTGATTCAGTAGACAAACCATCTGTTGACCAGTCATCATCTCAGTAATGTTTAGCTTTTACTGAATATGTTCAATCTTCAGGTACTGGTATATCTATTCTAAGTGGATTATTAAACCTTAGATTTCTTTCATCCACACCAAGAAATATTCTTTGTTGAACCTCTCCTCACAATTCCTCTTCAAAATCTGCATCCCAAGATTCTTTTCTTTGTGTTATATTATCATCTCTATTTATGCCACCTATTCTAATATCTTCCTCAAAAAATGTTCTTATTCAACTTCTGTTGAAGATAATACCTTTTCATTGATCAAAAACTCTTTCACCATTTGTATAAGAACTATACCTAGAAGACCTTAGAAGTGCACTAGAACTTATAGTTTCCCAAGTATCTTCATCATCTTCTGGTTCTCATATACTTATAGTTTCACTGATTGAGTTAGATCTTTCTCATCTTCTATCAAAAGCTACAACATATACATCATAATCTCATTCACTAAGTCTTACTCAATGTCTATTTCTTTTTGGACCTCACCAACTTGTATTATCAATATCACCAATAGCAGTCAAGTAGTTGTATCAAGCAAACGATGGATCTTCACCAGATTCGAAAACATAAATACGATATTGGTCGAAATTATGTTCATTGTCTGTTTCAGCCTTATCCCAAGACAAACTTATCTGTCAATGATCTGTTTTTGCAGAAAGATTGCCTGACATCTCTATAGAAGAAGAAGTATATCTATCTATTTCATCATCATCAATATCTCAATCTTCTCTAGCTTCTTCTGCTTCTTCTTCACTTACATATTTTTCTATATTGAAACTTCTTGTATCAGTTTCATCTTCTGTCTCACAAGATACAGAAACTTGATTTTCTCAAAGATCCAAATCACCAGAATAAACTTGTATTTCTGCTACTTGACCAGGAGAAACTTCTACCTCAGTTCAACTACCTGGAGCTACAAACTCTCACATATCAGTAGTAGCAGTTGAAGATTTATTACAAGAAAATTCTATCCAAGCATAATCATCATCCTTTGTAATTGCATTTTTATACGACCAATCTCTATTTATCCTAAGATCTCATTCATCATCTTCTACATCATCTGATTGCAAAACATCTATTTCTATAGTTTCCTGATTTGATGTTCATCAATCATAACTTATACTTACATCAAAAGATATATCACCTTCTTGATCTTCATCAATACATTTTTCTCAGCTTACCACCACCTGAAATACATCACTAGAAGGCTCTAAAGTATCACCAGGCTCTGTTCAAAATGTGAAATCGTAACTATCCATCATTCAAACATGATTTAGATCACCAAGTTCTATATCTTCATCACCAGTATTATTTGCTTGTATGTCTATCGTCACACACTCTCATGGGTATTTTTCTGTACTTGTAGTTGGGTGCCCATCCAAACTTACATTATTTATAGTTAATGCATATCAAGATGATGCAAAGCCAATAAATAATGACATAAGTAATATTAACCTCTTCATTTGTTAATTAATTTAGGTTGTAAAATTTTTAATTTTCTCTTGTTGCCAAATTAAACTCAAAAGTATCTCCTGAACTATTCTGAAGAATAAGTTGTCAAGTAGTTTGATCTGTATCTGTTGCAATAATCTCTATTCTCATAGTATTTCAATCTATTGCAGTTCATTGATATGCTCATTCAAATCATCAAACAAGATCTACATCAAAATCCGAAGGATCTCTGTCAAATTCTACTTTAATTTGAGTTCTTTCTCCAGGTTCAAACCAGTATGTTCAACCATCTTCTTCAGGGTCAATTATTTCTGGAACTCATTCTTCAGTAGTATCAATATTTCTAACTGTTGACTCTACTGTAGTAGTTTTTCATTCTCAGTTTTCTATAACAAGGGAAACAGTATCATCACCTTCAGTATCGTCATTTGGATTGAAAGTAAGCTTATCACCATCTATTCTCCAATTTCATTTATCTGTGTTTATTTCTGTTTCTCAATTTTCAAACATTGCTGAGTACTCACCACTTCATCATCTTACATCTGATAGCTCTTTCCAATCACCTTCAACGCTACCTGATCATACATCATCCGACAAAATAAAATCATCAGCCTTCAAACCTTCTGGATCTTCCTTTTCTTCTATTTCTTCTACATACTTTCTACCATCTAAATCAAAACCATCTACTCACTGAACAGCATTTAAATTTTCAAAATCCAAACCAACATCACCTCATGGATTTCTTAACTCTCCAAAACCGCCTCACTGTCAGATAGTATAATTAAACATTATTGTATTTTCTGGACCAGCATCATCATAATTATAATGAGTATAATCTGCTGTCAACCTCTGATCAGGAGCAAAATGCCATCACGCAGACACATTCATTGTATCTACAGTATTTGAATGTCTATATGAAAAACTAGTTCTAACATCATCTCTTGGTTGATAAACTCATTCAAGAGATCATGTCAATGAATCATCTGCACCTCCTGTTATATCATATTCAGTTCTTTCATAACCTGCAGATAAAGTTCATTTAATATCATCTCTTCCTGGATAAAACACACCTGTAGTTCATTCTAGTCTATTCACATCAGCCCCTTCCCAGTGATATTTATAAGTTCAATCTTGTCATACTTCTTCAGAATCAGTAGTTCTATATACAAATCTTCCTCCTACACTATCAAAAATATCATCACCTATATACTGCTCATGTTCTGCTCATATAGAGAATCTAGATGTTTCACCCACATGTCAATCAACTTCAATATTTCTTTCAAGGAATTGAGTTGTAACATTTGTAACAGAATTATCAAGCACCTGAAAAGCTCATCAAAACATCCATCTATTAGCTTCACCTCTTTCTACATTTTGATATTCACCATATACTCCCCACATTTCTGATGGATGCAAATATGCAGCTCATATATCTGCTGTCAAAAGACTATTATTATTCATATCAACAAATCCTAATCATCCACTAATTTCCATATTTAACTCCTGAAATCTTTGTCTAACAGTAACATCATCATCAGTAGCATGAGCCCTAACAAAAGTTTCTCTCTCATCACTACCTGAATCAGTATCAGCATCCTCTACACCTTTTGCATATTCTAATTCTTCATCATCAGCAAAATCTTCTTGTATAGACACAACTTGTCAACTTCACTCTTTTTTCAAGTACAATACTCAATCTTCATAAATCCACTTATCTCATCTCCATATATCTCTTCACAAAGCTTCTTTTATTTGATCAGGAGTTAGATCGATATCATTCTCATCTATCATAGAAGACAACGTATCAGAAAAACGAATCATATTTCCATCTTTATCCCAATTAATACTTTTAGCTGTTTCTGAAACAGTATCAGAATATCAACTAACATTATCTTTATCTCCATTTGCCAAGGCATTTGCTGCACCAGCTGTCAATGTAGCAGCAACAGCAAGTGATATTGCTTTTTTTACTCAATCTTGCTTAACTGAAGCAACAGACACACCTTCTTTAAGCTTATTCATTTTACCAATCATTTTTATGGCTTAATATATAAATTCTTTACCTGTTCCTGACCTGGTGTATAATGATTTTATTTTTAAAGTCAATAGATTTTTTAATTTTTTTTACCTAAATTAGCATTTCAAGATTTTTTAATAATAAAAGTCAATTTTACCCTAAAAAATTTATTTAAAAACACCAGGAAAATTCTTTTAATTGTTTTATTTCTAAAGTCAATAGATTTTTAATTTTTTCAAACAAAAAAACACCCATATAAGGGTGTTTTAATTAATTATTTACTAGTTTTTTACATCATTCCAGGCATTCCTCATCACATACCTCACATACCTCACATTCCTCACATGTCATCTCATCATTTATCATCATCTTTCTTTGGAATATCAGATATTACAGCATCAGTAGTCAAAAGCATTGCAGCTGAACTTGTTGAGTTCTGCAATGATTCTCTTACTACTTTAGCTGGATCTATTACTCATTTATCCAACAAATCTTCATATTCTCAAGTTTTTGCATTAAATCAATAGTTTGCTTGATTTTTTTCTTTAACTTTTTCTATCACTAAATCTCCTTTGTATCAAGCATTTTTAGAAATTTGCCTTGCAGGATATTCAGTTGCCTTTCTTATTATTTCTACTCAAATTTGTTCGTCTTTATCATCAAGTTGATAACCATCCAAAACTTTACCAATACTTAACAATGCAGTTCATCATCAAGCAACTATTCATTCAGATACAGCTGCTCTTGTAGCATTCAATGCATCTTCAATTTTGTATTTCTTGTTTTTCATTTCTGTTTCTGTAGCAGCACCAACTCTTATCACAGCTACTCCTCATACAAGTCTTGCTAATCTTTCTTGAAGTTTTTCTTTATCATAATCAGAAGTAGTTTCATCTATTTGTACTCTTATTTCTTGAACTCTTGAATTTATATCATTTTCATTTCCTTTTCCTCATACTATTGTTGTGTTGTCTTTAGTAGAAATAACCTTTTCTGCTTGTCCAACAACATCCATAGTTGCATTTTCCAAAGACAGACCAACTTCTTCTGTAATTACTTGTCATCATGTTACTGTAGCTATATCTTTAAGCATTTCTTTCTTTCTATCTCCAAACCCAGGAGCCTTCACTGTAAGAACATTCAAAACTCATTTTAGTTTATTCAACACCAATGTTGTCAAAGCTTCTCATTCTATTTCTTCTGCTATAAGAACAATATCTTTTTTACCTTTATTGGATATTTGTTCAAGCAAAGGAAGTATTTCTTGGATAGAAGAGATTTTTTTGTCTGTGATTATGATTGATGGTTTCTCAACCACAGACTCCATTCTTCATGTATCTGTAACAAAATAAGGACTTACATATCATTGATCAAACTGCATACCTTTTACTACATCTTTCTCAAGACCCAAAGATCTTCATTCTTCCACAGTTATTACTCAATCATTTCAAACTTCTTCCATAACCTCAGCAATATGTTCTCAAACTTCCTCATCTTGAGCAGATATGGTAGCTACCTGTCTAATTTGTTCTTTTGTATCTACTGCTTTAGATTGTTTTCAAAGTTCTTCTACCACTTTTTCAGTTGCTTTGTGAAGACCTCTTCATAGAGCAAATGGATTTACTCAAGAACTCACATATCTAAGTCACTCATTAACTATAGCATCTACAAGCACTGCTGTAGAAGTAGTACCATCACCTGCAGCATCATTAGTTTTGTTTGCTGCTTCTTTCAAAAGCTCTGCTCAAATATTTTCTAAATGATCTTCAAGCTCTATTTCTTTTGCTACAGTAACACCATCGTTAGTTACAGTAGGTGCACCATAAGACTTTTCTAGTATTACATTTCTTCACTTTGGTCACATTGTTACAGAAACTGCATCTGCAACTTTTTTGATACCTGAATAAACTTGTTTTCTTGAATCATCCCCATATCTTATTGTTTTTGCCATATTTGTTTTTTTTAGGATTTAAATTTTTACAAATTGTTTATGAGTTTTCTTTTGCTAATACTTGATCATGCTTTACAACCAAATATTTCACCTTTTCTCAATTTTCTTCTAATTCTATCTCATCTGGACTAAATTTAGTAAAATGAACTACATCTCCCACTTTTATATCCATTGGTGCTCTTTTTCAGTCATCAAGTATTTTTCATTCTCCAACTGCCACAACTTCTCACCTACCAGGTTTTTCTTTGGTTGTCTCAGGAAGCACTATTCATCATTTTGTCTTACTTTCTTCTTTTATTGTTTTAACAACTATACGATCTTCTATTGGAACTAGTTTTGTCATTTTTTATTTTATTATAATATAAAAGGCACCTGAATTTATTAGGTGCCATAATAATAAAAAATTTTAGAAAAATTTCAAGAGAAAATAGCACTATTTTTTTATTGGTGCTCAAAAGCATCTGAAATTACCGACTGAGTCCACCATCAACCTACATCTTCATCTCGAACAAACTCAAATTCTTCATTCATTGGAGATATCAAATATCATGTATTGTTATCTATATAACCATTATCTATTCAATAAGATAAAACAAAACATTTACTATCAGAAATAACATCCTGTGGATCTGTATAATTATCTAAAATATCATACTGATCACCACACTCACCAATAATTGAACTTATAGTATCTTTAATATATCATTCTTGCTTCAAACATTCATATTCTTTTGCACAATCTTCATCTGTTTTTTCTGAAGACTGAGAAAGTATATGAAATTGAAGTTGTCATACCGCTCTATCCAAAGCATTTTGAGCAGATTCTTCCAAAGTCTCCTCCTCTTGTCAATCTAATTGATCCAATATACTTACAAAATAGGTATACCAAAGATGCATACTTTGCAAATATTCTCAATACCTTCCATGCAATATAGATACCATAGAACTAGCTATTCAAGGAACATCATCATTAAACGAAGCCAACATAAAGTTTTTTGAAGCAGGAATATATTCATCAAGATAATTATAATAGTTGAATCATTGATAAAAAGGTAACTTATGATCAACACAAGGATTTGCATATTGAGGATATTCCATTTCAAGTCTAGAATAAACTGAATAGTAGTCTTTATTAGATAAAGACTCAACAAACTCTATAGTATCATTATCACAGTTGAAGTTTATTCACTTTTCTCAAAGCTTTATTGAATCTTTCCATGATTGATATTGAATATTTTCATCGTATCTTGAAAGAAGCTCATTTTCAGGAATTGTTAACTGTCAAAAATTGTAAACATAATTCCAATACGGATCTAAGTTTGTAATATTATCTATCATCTTAAACTTAATATTTGGATGTAGTCTAGCATTTCCACCAATATACTGGACTGAATTTATCCAAGTAAGATCTGCATAAAAAGACTGATGAGGAAAGACTGAACATAAAGAATCATTATCTTTACAAAACTCAAAATAATCTAAAATCACATCTCATTCTCGCATATACTTAGGTTCCAAATACGAAAGATGAAATAAATCATTATAACTAATTCAAAAAAAATTATTTACTTCATATCACATAAAATCTATATTTTCTGCATCAAAGAAAAAAGTTTGAAAAATCCAAACTAAAAAACCGGAAACCACAAAAAAGATTAAAACAAATATATTTTTTTTCATTATTTTTATTGAACATTAAATTGAGAAAGTTGTCTTCTTAATTGTAATAGTTTTTCAAGCTTATTTTCTCTAAAAATATCTGCATTTGATAAAAGTATATCTTTATTATTTTCAACAATTTGAAATTTTTGTTTTAAAATGTTCGAGTAAAAAGTTAACTGTCTAAATACATTATCATATGCATTTGCATAAACTCTATTTTCTATATAACATATAGCCTTTTCAGAAGAATCTTTCAAATTTTCAACCATCAAATGAGGCTCATTTTGATCTAAGTGTTGATAAAACTGCTGATCTGCAGACATTTTTTCACTGTCACAAACTGTAGAATATGTCCTTTTCTCATTCTTTCTCCATGATAATTCATTTTTTAAGTCTTCAGCTTCATGCATTGTTAATCTTATCTGATTGATATATGATTCCAATACATCCTGCTTTCTTGCTTCTCATTCCATCAAATCTATAACCTCCGTGTTTACAAGATCCTTTATCGTGTGAGTTTTATTTACAGACTCTTCTAGATAATAAAGTTGAGGCTGATTTTCTTGTCATATTCTCATATTAGCTTGAGCTGTCAATGAAGAAATCCTATTGAAAGTTTCTGGTCTAACATATTCTTTAGAAAGCTTTATATTTTGTTGGTATCACCAAAAACTTAACCATCCAAAAGAAAAAGTTGTTCAATAACTAATAAAATAAAAAACCCCAACAAAAATTACAAAATAAAAGTAAAACAACCAGTTTTTTAAAATTTTCATTAATAAATTTGTAAGTATAAATCTATTAAAATGTAATAAAAAAATTTGTTATTTCAATAAAAAATTTCAACAAACTAGAGTTTTCAATCCAGCCAGTTAACAATAAGTTTAACTATATCATCTTTTTGAGAGTAAATTGCTTCATACTCTTTTTCTGTAAATCTTCAAAGAACCCAGGGCGTAATCATTTCTTTATTGTCTGGTCTATCAATTCATATTTTTAGTCTTCAAAACTTATCTGTTCACAATCTTTTTATTGTATCTTTTATTCAGTTATGACCTCAGGCTGCTCAATCAAACTTAAATCTAATTTTTCAAGTCGGCATATCAATATCATCATACACAATCAATATATCCTCAAAAGGAATTTTATAAAAATTAGAGATTGAAGAAACCGCCTTTCAAGAAAGATTCATATATGTTTGTGGTTTAGCCAACAACACTTTTTCATCACTCACAATAGAATTTGATACAAAAGACTCAAATTTTGACTCATAATTGAAAACAGGAAAGTTATATTGATCACAAAACCAGTCTATCGCATCAAAACCTATATTATGCCTAGTATTTTTATACTTATCTCAAGGATTTCATAATCATACTACAAGCTTCATACACAATCTAAAAAATATAAATTATTCTATCACATGAAACTCCAAGATATCTCATTCTTGAATTTTTTTGGATACTTTAATTTTCATTCAGCACTCATGACCAGATGTTACTGTGTTTACATTTTCTTGCTCTCTTTTAAGTGATGTTATTTTTCATCAAGACACCTGTTCTTCTCATCTATAAGCCTTCAAAAAACTTCAATTTCTAACTTCTCAATCCAACACCTTTCCTCATACGATCATCTCCTTACCTCTTTTGAAAAATACTCACAAAACTTCAAGCCTTCATATATAAACTTCTTTTTCCTCTGGTTTTACCAGTCATTTAGAAAGTCTATCAACATAATCTATAAGCTCATATATAACATCAAAAGACTTTACTACAACCTTTTGTGATTCTGCCTTCTTTTTTATTGATCAAGATACTTTTACATTGAATCATACTACAAATGCCTCAGAAGCATTTCACAATATAATATCAGAATCAGAAACATCTCACACATCATTATGAATAATCTTCAACTCAATATTTTCAGGCATTTCCAGCTTTTCTACTGCATATTTTACAGCCTCAAGACTTCAAAAACTATCTGCTTTTAAAATCAACTTTAATTGTACTTTATCTCACTTTCATATTTGATCCAATATATTTTGCATTCAAGATTGATTTGTTTGTTGTGATGCCTTTTCTTGAATTGCTTGTATTTTAGCACGAGCATCTTTTTCTGAGCTCACTGACTCCAAGATTTTTCATGGCTTTGGTAGATCCTGTATTCACAAAATCTGTACTGGATCTCAAGCATAAGCAGTTTTAACATCCTGATGTTTCCAGTTTGTTAGTTTTCTTACTCTTCAAAAAGTTTCTCACACAACAACAACATCTCATACATTAAGATTCCCAGTCATAACTATTGTAGAAGCAGTTATTCACTTTTTTGAGTCTTTATCTGACTCCAAAATAACTCAAACTCACTTTCTTTGAGGATCGTATTTCAATTCCAACATTTCGGACTGCAACAAAATCATATCCATCAAATCAGATATTCACTGTCATGTTATAGAAGACAATGGTACAGTAATAGTATCTCATCACCAATCTTCTGGTATTAAGTCAAACTCAGCCAACCTTCATTTAATATTTTCAATGTTTGAATTTGGTAAGTCTATTTTTGTAATAGCAACAATTATTGGCACTCAGGCTTCTTTTGCATGATTTATTGCCTCTATTGTTTGTTGCTGTATTCAATCATCTGCTGCTACTACGATTACTGCCACATCTGTAATCTTAGTACCCCTAGCTCTTAATGAAGTAAAAAGCTCATGTCATGGTGTATCAATGAATGTTATTTTTTGATCATTATGATGAACTTGAGACGCTCATATACTTTGAGTTATTCATCAAGCTTCTCATTCAACTTTATCTGTTTTTCTAATATAATCCAAAAGCTTAGTTTTTCAGTGATCTACATGTCACATAACAGCTACCACAGGAGGCCTAACATCAGCTTCTTCTATTTTTTTATCAGGAGCTAGTATAGAATCCAAATCTCAACTCAATAATTCTTCTACTGATACATCAGTTCATTCATTTTCTACTTTTACTCATAATTCTTCTCAAATCAAACTAGCTGTATCAAAATCTATATTTGCAGTTACAGGTAATACAATCTTGTTAGCCAACAATTTTTTCATCACCTCTTGCAAAGGAATACCCATCTTCTCAGAAAATTCCTTTATTGATATAGTTGAAGAAACTACAATTTTTTCCTTCTTTTTTAGGGTTTCTGAAACTTTTGGAGCCTCTTCCTTTTTTACATTTGTTTCAGATTTTTTTTCATCTTTTGATATTTTCTGCTTTTTCTTTTCTTTTTTGGTAAGCTTTTTTTCATCCGATCAACCTGACAAAGATTTTGAAGCAGATGAAGTTTTTGCATTATATGATTGCCCTCAACCAGAACTTTTTTGATTCTTATTATCATAAGCAGGTTTATCTGATTTTTTTCTAACTGTTATTTGTGTTTTTTTTGAATCATCAGATCAAATTTCTTTTTTATCCTTTTCTATATTAGTTGCTTTCTGTGTTTGAGATGTTTTCTTGTTATCGTTAAAAGACTTTTTTTGTGTGAAAGTAGTTTTATTTCAACTTGAAATAGTCTTTTTTGTAGAAGCAAATAAATCATCGTCTTCCAAATCTTCTTTCTGACTTTTTTCATCTATTTTTTCTTCTGTAGAAAATCATAACTCTGAAAGAAAAGATCACTCCTCAGAAAAAATATCTTCTGCTGTAGCAACCTTTGATTTTTCATCCTCAATTTTTTCTTTGACAGAAGAATTTTTCACACTTTCCTCTGAAAGATCTGACTTTATTTTATCATAAACACTATCAGATATTTTTGAAGTTTTTGGACTATAAGATTTTCAAGTTTTTTTATAAATCAATTCTAGAAGCTCTTGCTTAGAAAGATTAAGCTCTTTACTAACCTGTGATAAACTTTTCATAAAAAAATTTTTTCAATGTAAAATTTGAGATAATATAAATATTTTTTACCAAAAAACAAGGAAAAATTAAAGGATTTGACTTATAAACATAAAAACAAAACCGTATTTTTCTTGATTTTTTTGCTTAAAAAAATATAAAAGACTAAATATTTATATATATAATAATTTTTATGATAAAAAAGAAAGAAGTTAGTGACACAAAGAAAAGTTTTTTATGGGAATGAAAACAATTTGAAGTTAGTTCTTGAAAGCTAGCTCCTGAAGCAGATTGATCTGTATACATAAAATTAGAAGAAACAGCTGTATTAGTCACATCAGTAATGAACAAAAAACCAGATGAAAATAAGGATTTCCTACCCCTTACAATAGATTGCAGAGAGTCTTTTTATGCTTGATGAAAAATTGGGTGAGCATTATACATTAGAAGAGAATGAAAGCCTTCCGAACAGACAATACTCACCTCAAGACTTACAGATAGACCACTTAGACCTATGTTTCCAGACGGAATGATCAATGACACAGTTATAAGTATAACACCATTATCTGTTGACAAAGAGAACACCACAGCAGTACCAAGCATAATTTGAGCATCTCTTGCTAGTATGCTAGCTTGAATTCCCATACAATGACCAATTGGAGCTGTAAGAATTTGATATAAAGATGGCAACTTTATAATAAATCCTACATATGAAGAAACAAATAATTGAACACTAGAATTATTACTTGCTTGAACAAAAGACACAATAACAATGGTAGAATGCAATTGAGATGAAGTTGATACAGGCACTTTAATGAAAGCTTTTGAAATATGACAAGAAAACATCAAAAAAATATGTGAATTCCAAGAAGAATTTTTGAGCCAATTTGAAATAAAACCTCAAGAAATCACTACAAATAAGCCTTCTGAAGAATTAGTAGGAGTTTTGAAAAAAATTATAACAAAAGATAAATTAGAAGCTTTGATACCAACAACTAAAAAAGAATTTAACGAAATAGTTAGTTGATTTGAGCAGGAATCACTAGAAAAAACAAAAGACAAGATTGAAGACGAAAACAACACAAACTTTACAACTACAAAAGTAAAATCAGCAGTATTTAATATAGTAAAAGAGTTTGTAAGAGAAAAAATCCTCAATGAAGAAAAAAGAGTAGATTGAAGAAAACTTGATGAAATCAGATCACTTTATCATGAAGTTTGACTTATTCCAAGAATACATTGATCGGGACTTTTTCAAAGATGAGAAACACAAGTATTTTCTGCAACCACATTAGGAGCTCCTTGAGATTACCTACTAGTAGATGATATGGAGTCTGATGCTGTTGAACAAAGATTTATGCACCATTATAATATGCCATGATTTTCTACAAATGAGGCAAAAAGGTGATGACCTGCAAGCAGAAGAGAAATCTGACACTGAAAACTGGTAGAAAAAGCACTTGAATCAGTAATTCCTTGAGAGGAAGAATTCCCTTATACAACAAGAATTGTTTCTGAAGTATTAAGCTGTAACTGATCAACATCAATGGCATCTGTATGTGCATCCACACTATCGCTTATGGATGCATGAGTACCAATAAAACAACCTGTAAGTTGAGTTGCTATGGGATTGGTTACTGATTGAGATAAATTCAAAATTTTAACAGATATTCAGTGAGTTGAAGACTTTACTGGAGATATGGATTTCAAAGTTGCAGGAACAAAAAATTGAATTACTGCACTACAAATGGACATGAAAATAAAAGGCCTACAACTAGATATAGTAGAGAAAGCTATAGAAAAGGCTAATAAAGCAAGAAATGAAATTCTTGAGGATATGATAAAAACAATATCACAACCAAGAGAAAGTTTAAGTGTTTATGCACCTAGAATAACTACACTAAAACTAACTCCTACTCAAGTAAGAGATGTTATTTGATCATGATGAACAAATATAAACAATATTGTTAAAGAAACTTGAGCAAAAATTGATTTTAAAGATGACTGAACTACAATTGTTACATCCAAAAATCAAGAAGAAGAAAAACTTGCAATTGATATGATAAAACAGTCTTCTTGGCAACCAACAGTTTGAGAAACAATTGAATGAAAAATAACCAGAGTAGAATCATATTGAGTATTTGTAGAGCTTTGAAAGAATAAGACATGACTTTGTCATGTTAAAAACTTATGAGAATGATTCATATCAGATCCAAAAGTTATGTTTAAAGAAAACGATAAAATTAGAGTAAAAATAATATCAATTGATGAAAATGATTGAAAAATCCAGCTCAAAAAAGAAAGTTAATTTTATTTTCTAAATAAACCATTATGGTGATACTACTTGAGACACTAAAAGGAATATTCTTCTTGATGTCTATAATTGTATGAATATTTTTTTTGAGATGAGATTATATACTTGAAGATAGTATATTTGAACTATCTGGAAATATACTTATGCCTTGATACTTACTTCTAACCTGAATTATGCTTTGATATATTATATCTTTTATTTTAATTTCAAAAGATGATCTAAAGGAAAAAGAAGACAAAGATAAAGCATATATAAAATGACTTGCAATATGAACATTATTTGGTATGATTTTTAGTTGAGTTTATATTCTTAGTATAATTTAATGAAAAAGTTTTTAAATGTCTTTTTGATCATTTTCATTACAATTACTATTTCTTGATGCTTGGGGTTTTGAGGAGAGGAAGAAGCTGAAACAGTAAGTTTTGAAGATTTTTATATACAGATTAATAAGGATTACAATAGAGTTGCAAGTAGTATATTTGAATGAAAACAGATTAGAAATAAAGTACTTACTTCATACAGAAAAGGAAATTTTGATGAATTCAACAAGAATTTTATAGCTACCAGAACCAAAACAAATGTAAATCAAGATCCAGATGAGTTTGCAAGGGCAAACTCATCTATACTGCTAAATCAAATGCCTGCAACAAATTTTTGATGACTTAATGAACATACTTTCTCATGTAAATGACAAGAAATCAATTGATTCATATGAAATTTTGGCGTATTTGAATCTGTTTTTGATAGTCAACCTAGTTACTATATGACACAATTTTATTTTGTTTATGAAAGATACTGATATGTAATATCTTTCATGAGTCAGGAAAGAGAATTTGATAAGTTTGAAGAATATATAAAAACAATATGATGCGATTAAAATAATTTATAATATAAAAAGACATAATGGAAAACTCAAAATCACTTAATATTGCACCTTCCAATCCATCACCATATTCAATTGTATGAAAAACAGGAATATGACTGGTAGTTTGACTTATGATATCATTTTTTATATTTGTTATGCTAATGATTTTTAGCTGAATGTTTGAAGAAACAATACAAGGCTCCATTTCTTGAGGCTGAGGAAATCCTCTATTATCATTAGTGATGTTAGTAATTGCATTTGTTTGAACTATGGTATGAAATAGCATTATAACTATGGTATACAATATGATTTTTGGAGAAAAGTACTATGATCTTGGTAAAATGCTATGACTTTGAAGCATAATCAACGTTATATTGTTTTTTATAGCTGCACCTATATATATACTATTTTTTGACAATATAGAAGCAGTATTTTTTATACTTGCGTTTCATATATTTTTTTCTGTTTTTATAACATTATCTGTAATAGAGTTTTCTACAAATCCAAACTATAGTGGTGTCCACATAGTATGAACAACTATTGCTTTTAGCCTTTCTCTATTACTTTTCTCTGCAGTATACAAAAATATAAATCTTACTGCTTGAGAATGAACTGAATTCCTACTTACACTACCAAGTATACTTACTTATACTTTGACACCTCTAATTCACTGACTTTGGGAAAAATTGTACTACAAGTTTTATGAAATGTGAAACAACTTTCTTTATATACCATCTATAGAAGAAGTTCTTGTAGAAGAGACAGAGGCAGATGAAATAAATGTAGAAAACTAATAATAACTTTAAAACATAAACATTTTATAAAGCTATGATATTTTATCATATATGAGCACTCATAAAAATTTTTGTAGGAGTTAGCATAGCTTATCTTTTATTCAATTATATAAATATATATCAAGACCCGATAATATGATTATGATTTGGTTTTTTTGCTGTATTTTTAATTGTATGGTGATGAAGCTTCTATCTGTTCTTCCTTTGACAAAAACTTTTTGCTGTAAAATGAGCTTTGAGTATTGCATCTAGAAGTTATAAGCTATCATTACTTTTTGGATTGTTTGTACTTGTAAATTTATCATTGATTTCACTAGAAGAACGAAATAAAATTTTATGAGGAATAATATTTTTGATATTTTTAATTTTACATATAATAACATGATATGAAAATGAGCAATAATATCACAGAAGAAAAAGTAATCGAACTACTACAAGAAGTATACGATCCTGATATGCCAGTAATTGATATATATAACTTGTGACTTATATACAATGTGGATATACAAGAAAATAATGTTTTTATACTAATGACATTGACTACACCAGCATGCCCCTCTGCTGATCTTATCATAGAAATGACTAAGCAGGCAGTACAAGATGAATTTCCTGAATCTAATGTAGAAGTCGAGCTTACTTTTGACCCTATGCGAACACCTGCTATGATAAAAGATGAAGACCTAAAAAGAATGTTTGAATAACCAACAAAACAACCTGAAAAATTTCTTTTTTAAATACAAACTTTAACCAACAAAATGGAAATTAAGTCCTCACTTGATCTTATACAGTCTTATTATAGATTTTTGTATCTTTGACTTTTTCTTGAAGATATAATAAAAGAAAATGATTTATCAGAGTTTGCAAAAGACCTAAAAATACAAACATGAAAAAATACAAGCTTTACGCTAAAAGAACAAACAATTAAAAAACTTTTAAAAGAAATCTATCAAAACCAAGAAAAACAAAATATTTTTGGTTATTTCACACAAATAAGTATGTTCAGGTGAATTACAGCTACCGTCAAAGAACTTTTGGAAACCAATAACGAATTCAAAAAATTTTTACAAGAAAACCTCAAATGACAATACTTTCATTTTGAACAAACAGTTAGTTTTATAAGAAATATACTATCCCACAATACTCATTTCAATATGTACCTGAAACAACAAGACTACAAATCCCAAAAAATATACCTTCTTGAAAGATGAAAACACCAAATACACTTAAATTTCAACTATCACAAACTGTTTCCTAAATACCGGACATGAAGCAAATCATACTGATATTCAATAAAAATCAACTTCAAAAAATTAAATCCAGGTGATAACTTTTTTGATATTGTAAGTATACACCAACTTTTCTTGCTTTCAGAAAGCTGTTATAATATGATAGAAATATACAAATCATCTTCTAAAGCTTGATAAACTGCCTATACCCTATCCATGATATAAATACTCAAAGCAAAATCAAAACAGGATAAAAAATAACTAAAACATCCCAAAAATAATATAATCAAAGAATTTCACATTCTTGTACATTTTCATAATAACTAAAAACTTTGGAATAAATAAGCAAACAAACAATTATTATAAAAATATTTGAAATAATTACTGCTCCAAAAGCAGGCATAGAAGTAGCTATCTGAGAAGGATTAGTCTCATTAAAGTCTGGATATATATTTCACAAAGTAAAATACAGGCTAACAACCACAAATATCAAAGGCAACAACATCAACAAAATAAATATATACACAACATCTATAAATCAAATTATACTTGCATAAGCTTGGCTAATAAGCAAACCTACTAAAACAAAAAACACCACAAAGAAAATAAATTTCAAAAAATATATATAATTCAATCATACTGGAATAGTTCTAAGTATCCAAAAAGATTTTCATTCTATTGATATATTTGGATAAACAATTTTCAAAGCAGTTGCAGAAATCATAAATCAGGTAAGAGCCAAAGTAGACAAAGTAATAATAGAAGCTGTCATAGGAGTATCTATCTCTTCAAGGGTAATAGAATTTATCACAACCACACTTATTCATATAAGTACAAAAAATATCATAAACTGACTTAGCCACGAAGGATCTTTCATATACAAAAGAAAATCTTTTTTTAGTAAATTTATTTTAGGATTTTTTCAAAAAAATGAGATCAAACTTACAGTTTTCTTTTTAGGAAAAATACTATACATAGCAAAATTCTCTTTGCTTTGATAATAATACTTTTGTGACAAAAATCATATAAGAGCATAAAAAAATACAATACTTACAGCTGTAAACAAAAATCAACTAAAAAACAAAGAATAATTTCACTGCACAAAATTTACAAACATAGCATTTAGCCAGTTCCAAGGAAGAAATATATTTTCATAATCAAATGTAAGGATATACTGCTCCAAAAAGGTCTCTTGGTCAGTCATATTCTCATAAGCAGAGAAAAACACCAACAAAGCAGAAAACAGCATAAACACCAAAACACTCAACAAAAATCAATTTATATATATTCTTTTAAATGAAAAAACAAATGCAGACAACAACAAAAACAAAACAACAGAAAAGAAAACAGCCAAATATACCATCGCAAAAATTACAAACAACGATAACAAATAATAAAATATGCTATACCCAGAAACAATTCAATATGAAAAAAATATAGGCAACAGCAAAAACAATGCAGGTAATAACAAGAAAAATACTATCTTCAAAAATCAGTATCTAAAAATTTCATAGCTTTCAAAAGGCATAGAAATCAAAAAATTTATCTCTCTAGATTTGTACAAAGTAGATATACTTGCCACAAACCCAGAAAAGACAAAAACCAAAAACATTATATATACAACAAACGAGATCAAGTTGGGAGCAAAAATATGTCCTCAAGGAAAATTATTGATTAAGTAACTGAAAAAAATATAACAAATTGTTCAGATTATTATCCAAAAACTTCACAAAAGTATTATTCAACCTATGAAGAAAAAAAGCTTTTCTTTTGCAAAAGTTTTTATACTTGAGAACAAAGTTTTAAAATAATATTTCATTAAAAGATTTTCCATTTTATTGTGTGATTATTTGTTCAAATTTTTCTGATACAGTTCAAGTTGACTCAAGGAATGTGTCTTCAAGATTTTCTTTTATATAATCTTTGTCTTTTAATGTTTTTACAAGTTTTCAATCATGTATAATCCCTACTTCATCTGATATTTCAGCAGCAACATATATTTGATGTGTGGTCAATATCACAGTACATCATAGCTTTTCAGTGATAGATTTAATTATTTTTTTTACTATGTAAGCTCACTGATAATCCAACCCTACCATTGGTTCATCCAAAATTAAATACTTGGGATTGTGCATCAATGCTGCAGTAAAAACAAGTTTTTGTCTCATACCATGAGAGTAATCTTCTACCTTTTTGTCCAACATCTCATAAAAATCAAACATCTCATAAAATTCTTGGGCTTTTTTTCTAATGGTTTGTTTACTCATTCAGTAAGCAACTCCTACAAAATACAAAAAATCTATTCAAGTTAGTTTTTCATAAACATAAGGCATATCAGGAATATATGAAATCTCAGATTTTATCTGTACTGCATCTTCTTGCATAGTCCTGCCATCAAAGAAAATATCTCAACTTGTTGGATTGGTTATTCAAACTATCATTTTGATAGTTGTAGATTTACCAGCTCAATTTCTTCAAAGCAAGGCAAAACATTTTCAAGAAGGTATTTCCAAGTTTATATTATCTACAGCTGTTGTAGAAGAATATTTTTTTGTAAGATTTTCTAATCTAATCATGTCAGATAAGTTTACATTCTAAATCATCTTCACTTCAATCCTGAGTATCTTGGTCTTGGTCATCTATATCATCTGTATCGTTGGTATCATCTGGTTGATCGATATTATCAACATCAAGCTCATCTCAATCAGATTTTGTATAAGAAAAAAAAGGAGTTTCTTTTTTAATCATATTTTTATCCTCAAAGTGAACTACTGTCTCATAATCTATCCCCATAAATCATGAAGATATAGAATACTTTCATTCTTCTTTTTTTTCAATAGCAACATTATTTTTCATAGACTCTTTTGATCTCAAAGACATAGGAGAAAAAACAGACAAATTCAATACTTCACCTTCTTCTATTTCCATATAGGGCAAAAACCTTGTAAAAAGTAGATCCAAATTGATATCAGAAGTATCAAAAATCTCTCTAAACTCCTCTTCTCAATCTTGCAAAAAGGTTATCAAAATTTGGTCTTCTCATCAAACTGCTGTTTGTCATGAGATATTGGCACCTGCTCAAATATTAATATGAAAATTATCTATTTTGGCATTATTGTAAAAATTAACTGTTCAGTTCATATTTGAATCAAATGGTATCAAGCCATCATCAACTTCCTCTGGCAGATCAATATTCAAACCAAACTCGTATGAGTATCAGTCTCCATCACTACTAAATTTTTCAAAAAAAGTTCAACTAATATCATAATCAACTTGGAAATCTATATCATAAAAAAACTCATAATCATCTACCTGATCAATAAAGTCGTACACAATTTCCTCTGATAGATCATCTCAAAACAAAAAAGAAATATAGAAAATCATAAAACTACAAATCCAGGCAAAACTAAGTCACAAAAATTTAACCATAAATTATTTATTTATTTAACTTTTAAAGATAAATTAAAGTATAATTCTAGAAAAGTAAAAATCAACCTTTCCGCGCCCGGGCACGAAAAGATTCCATTCTTTTGGTAACAAACCATAATAATGGAATACTCCATCCTTTTTGTTACTAACTTTTGGAGTGGGGTACTCCATCCCTTTTGTTACAATATTTAGGAGTGGGGGTACTCTTCAAGTTTGTTACAATCTTTTGGAGGGGTGACCCCAGTCTTGTCCGAAACCTTATTAAGAGTATTTATAATAATTTAAATATTTCTTTTTAAGAAGATCAACATCTCCTCAGATTGCTATTGCTAGCTCAATTAAAATTAATTCATCTAATTCAGCAATAAATCTTCTTTTAGCTTCTTTGTAGGATTTTATACTGTTTTTTGATTTATATACTATTACAAGTATTGATGTTATTAGTGTCATATATAGCATATTCATTATTCAATTCTTTGATCTTGATACAAAATGACTAAATCAAAATTCTTGTTTTATAAATCTAAAAAATACTTCTATATCCCATCTCCTTGCATAAAATTCTGTTATTTCTTCTGCTGTGAAATTATACATATTTGTTATAAATAAAAATACTTCATTTTTTTGATTTATTGCTTTTATTAATCTTAATTCTTTTTCTAATATATCTCATCATTTTCAATATAATTTTACTATTTCATCACATTCTAACACTAAATTTCATACTTTTATTCATTCTACTTCTTTATTTTGTCTTATAACTTGATACTTAGTATTTTGTCTTAATCTACTTACAAAATTTGTATTTTTATCTATTAGCTTTGAATAAGTTTCTCTTTTTTGAACTCATCTATCAAATAATAATATTTGATTTTTAGATGTTGTCTCTTGTAAAATAGTTTCTCATAATGCTACATCTTCACTACTTGCTTTTTGCTCTTCATAAACTGAAACTTTATTTGGCAACAATCACTTTAATCAGACTGTAAATTTTATATGTCTTTCATCTGGACTTCATGCTTTTATTCAAAACTTAAGTAGTTTTTCTGATATTCAAACTAATGTAGAATCAAATCTCTTTAGCACCACCTTCATTTTTGTTGCTCATATTTTTAATACTTTTTCAAACTTTTTACTTATTTCTTCAAACAATTTCTCAAAGAATTTATAATCCATGTTTATAAGTCTATCACTTATAGTTGTATGTCTTGTTTGTTGTTCTCATTTATCTGCATATTGAGTAAATTCAGGACTGTTATATATTGATGCTAATGTTCTTTGTGTTAAATTATCTCAATCTAATATTCACATTAATAACAGTTTAAACATTACCTTTCAACTCATTTTTTTAACTTGATGATTTATATTACAGTTTTTTTCTAATTTTTCTATAAATTCATCAGGTATTATTTCTAATATCTGTTTTACATTAATTCCTTCCATATTTAAATATATTTTATTATTTTAAATGCTATACTTATAGCTTTTTTTATAATAAAATCAATGTTTCGGACAAGACTAGGGCTACCCTCTTCAACTTTGTTACAATCTTTTGGAGGGGTGACCCTCTTCAACTTTGTTACAATCTTTTGGAGGGGTATCCCTCTTCAACTTTGTTACAATCTTTTGGAGGGGTAGACATTATCAATTACTTATTAATTTTTTGGGGAATCAAAAAAACCAGCTCCTGTTTATAGAAGCTGGTTTTTGAGTTGATAGATGAAATTTTTAGTCTTCGTCCTCGTGCAGATTAACTCTTACTTCAAAGCCGGTCATTCCTGTCATCATCAACGACTTTTTCATATAATTGATCAATCTAGACATATTTCTTCTTTTTTCCATATATACTTCCCAATCTTCTCATCTAAGTCATTGTTTCCATTCTTCAAAATCATCTTTTGCTTGTGAAATAGTAATTGGTGAAGCTTGATCAAATCAAGTTTTGAAATCTTCGGATAATTCTTCATCAATTTTATCAAAAAGTTCTTCCAAAAATTCTAGTCCGGTTTGATTTGTTTGTGGTTTGTAGTACATCCAATCTGGCAGATCTCCGTCTTCTTTGGTAAATTGATAGTATTGTTTGAGTCTAGCAACAAAATCAGTCAAATTATTCCAAAGCCCCTCTCTGTCATCATCAATTTGTTCGTCTCTGACATCCAACTCCTCAGCTCATTCCAAAATTTCGTCTTTCATAGACTGGAATTGGCTGATAATATCCGGCTGGTTCCTAAACATTAAATGATCCTCTCCCAGTTTATCTTTTTGATCTTGCAGAAGGTTTATCAGAGTTTCTGCATCCTCTTTTTTGGTTTGTAGTCTATTTGGGATTTCTGCCATTTTGTTTATGTTTAGGATGTAAATAAAATTAAGGAGCTACACAACACAAAGCCGGCTCTAGAGTTGGTAGCTATAAATATTATAGCATATAATTTTTTTGATTTCAAGGAAATTTATCAAATTAATTTCTTAAAATACTCTCTTGTTTCCTCATCAGTACAATAAATATAACAACCTTTCATACCTCTTGTCATCAAAGTACGATAAGTATTTTTTATCAGAGACTTTATAAAATCCTTAGTTTCCTCTGGATTTTCTTTTAAAGCCTTTTTGTATCATTTTAATGATGCATCAGTAGTTGCTCTTTGTGATGGATCTACCAAGACTTCTCAATTCCTTACTATTAAATCTGGTCATATAATAACTCATACATAATCTACTTCCAATCATTGACAAGTATGGATACAACCAACTTCATTTACAGATTCTGGTTTCATTATTCGCAACATTCCATCTTTGCTGAGATTCCATTTCATCTGAAAATCGTATTCTTCAAATACAATATCATAAGCTGATGAGTCTTTTTTACTAACCCAATTTCGACAGTATCCAGCAAGAAGTCTTGCTCTATTATTTATTTTATTTTTTTCAAAAATGGCATCTCTAAGATCAGCAGGAGAATCAAAAACCTTGAAATCATAGTTTATTCATTCCAAAGTTGGATTTGCTGTTTCTTTTATTTGTAAAGTATTATCAAGCCATGCTAAGTATCAATCTGACCCACTACAACGAAATTGAGAAGAAAGTTCCATCTCATAAATTTCTGCTCCTTGGTTTGTTGCTCGTTTTTTGATTTCATCAACTTCTCCTATATCATTAAAGGTTACTTTTTGATCTTCATCAATAAAAAATATTGAAAAATTAGAAGCATATATAATTTCCTTTATTTGATTCTCTCATAAGTTTCAAAACATTCAAGATTTTTCATTAAGCCTATGTGCTTCATCTACTATAAGACAGTCAAACTCTGATTCTTGTGAATTAGTAAAAGATCAGGATCAAACAAATAAATTATCAATGTGTGTTTTCTTCAACTCTCAAGTTAGTTTTGCTGCATAAACTGCTCTTGGTGCTGAGTTTTTACTTACATATTGAGTTACCAGTCTTTCTTGATTAAGGGTTACCAATAAATTTATTGCAACAACAGATTTTCAAGTTCAAGGTCAACCTCTAACTATTAAAACTTTTTTGTTTGATTGTGAGGAGTTTCTTGCAAGTTTTAAAGCTTGTTCATACAAAAGCTTTTGATCATCTATCATTACAAACTCTTGATTTCACTTAATCATAGATACTAAACTATCTGCTAATGATTTGGATGGTCTAATTTTTCATTGATCAATTTCATACATTGTTTTATTTTTGTCTCAGTGCTTGATATATTTTTTTATGAAATTTTGAAGTTTTTCCTTATCATCTTGCAAAAATACAGGTGATTTGGTAATATATTCTGAATAGAAATCATGCACAATATCTCAGCTATTATCCTTGTAATTATGCAAATAAGCACAAGGATTAAGTTGAATATCATTTTCTTCAACAGTTTCGTTAAAAGAATATAGCAAAGTAGCATAAGACCAAGCTTGATATGATGGATGATTTTCTTCACTTTCTCCATGAGAAAATCGAGTAGTTACTATTCAATCTTTATCAGTAAGTTGAACTTTTTCCCATTGTTTCAATTCAATTATTATAACATTTTCTTTGTTGGAATCATCAAGTCATGTTATTATAAAATCTATTCTCTTTCATGATCAAGGAATATTGTATTCTATACTTACTCATATATCATCAGGTATTTCATTATCGCTCATTATGAAAAACATCTCTCTCAATGAGTTTTTCCATGATAGCTTTTCATTTTTTGATGTTTTTCTTTTGAGTTTATTTTCTACACAAGTTTCTATAATGTCTTCTATATTTCTTTTTGAAACATCATCAAGAAATGTTTGTTTTGTTTCACTATAAACTATCATTGCACAAAATATAAGTATTAAAGTTCTGTATATTTATTACTTTTTCATTTTGATTTTTCAACAGAATATTTTTTATTATTTTTTTCTATTTTATCTTTGACTGCTTTTTCAATATCAATTCATGAAGTTTCAGCAAAATATATCAAAAATATCATAATATCAGCAACCTCCTCTGCAATTTTGGGATTATTTTTTACTTTCTCATAAGATTCTTCCTGAGTTTTCCATAAGAAATGTTCCATTAATTCAGCCGTTTCAATACTTATAGCATTAGCTAAATCTTTGGGGTTATGAAATTGTTTCCAGTCTCTTTGATCTCTAAATTCTCTAAGTTGTTTGATTATTTCTTCCATTGTAACTATTAATTATTATTAAAATAAATTAGTTATCTTTTCTAAGAGGGACATATGCCCTTCTCATGTACTTTTGTAAATGATCAACAGTTAATTCTTTTAAATAGTCATAGTTATTATAGTTTTTATCAGATAATGGATAAAAATTACCTAAAATTTCTAATAGCAACACGATTTCCTCTTTTTCTAATAAATTGTTTTCTATTATATAATTTTTGGAGTTTATACATTCTAAATTATGTTGTTCCAAAATTTCAATTGAAATATTGGATACTTCAAGAGTAAATAGATTTTTTTCTAAATTATTGTCATTATTAATTTTTTCAATATCACTTGATATATATCAAAATAATTTTAGTAAAATATAAGGTTTTTTTTCAATTTTCATAAATAGACTAATGTCAGCAAATCTTATAGCAAAGAAAACCAAAAATAATCTTTGATAGAATTCATTATAAAACAATCTTTGATAGAATTCATTATAAAACAATCTTTGATAGAATTCATTATTATTATTTTTAACATTATAATAATCAATAGCATTATTATATATTTCTGAATACACTTTTTTTATTTGATTAAATATTTGTTCTTTTCTAGGATTATAATTACAAAGTACTCTTCTTTTAAAGTCAAGATGATCAAAATAACTCTCAAATCTTTTAAAATCATCATTATCTTGTGATATAGTTGACAAAAATCAATATAACTTTAAATTAAATTTTTCAATTTCTTTTTTCGTTATTTTTTTTATATTTAAAAGATAAGGGTTAACTAAATAGTAGGGGAATTGTATTATTTTATCCAAATATAAATCTGGATTAAATGCTTCTTTTGATTGTCCGTTGAAGTCCTTATACTTATTTTCTAGTCAACATTTAACTAAATTTGGATCTATTGGAATTATATATACAGTATCTGGGAAGTCCAAAACTGTTTTTGTGAGATCTATCACATCAATTATTTGATCTGGATTTAGTCTATCAATATTTTCAAGAATTATTATTTTTTTATTGTTATCTCAAATAATATTAAATAATTCATTACCAAATTTATCTGCCAAATTAGAATCCTGTATTTGCTTGTCATAAATATTAGTCTTAAATCAATACTTATACAAAAACAAAATAAAAAAAGGAATTAATAATAAAAAAGTAATTATATACTCATTTTCTTTTATATACTCAGGAATATATTCAGCCTGTTCTAAAGATTCTTTTTCTAGACACTCAAAGTATATAAGACATTCTAAATTATAAGTGAAAATGAAAAATATCAAACCAAAAACATAAAATATAAAGAAAAACTTCGCATAAGAAAATCTTTGATACAAGAAGATATTATTGTACAACTTATCATAATAGTATTTCAAATTTAATTGTTTTAATGATGAAGAAGTATAATAGTTACCAAAATAAGTTTTATTATAAAAAGTTTTTAAAAAACTCTCAATTATGAAGAAAAATAAAAAGAATATAGTTTTAGTTAAAAATGTTATCAATATTCAAATATAAGAGTTTTTTATTTTATCAGTTATGGATTTTCAATATTTATATTCTTCATATCATAATTCTTTTTCTATTAACTTTCTGTAAATATATTTTATAAATCACTTTTTTTCTGTTTCTACTCAGTTTATGGAGTATCATTTCCATACATCTACCTCATAGACACTATAATTCTCATTTTCTAAATAATACTCTTTCAAAAGACTTACAAGTTTCGTTTTTCATTCTCACCATTTTCAGATAATTCATACACTAAATGATTTCTGATCCTCTTCTTTGTTTTCTCAAGTTTTATATTTTTCAACAATATTCTTAATTTGTTGGTAAGATTTAGCAAGATATATATAATCAAATTTTATTGATATTGAATCAAGAAAACTTTTAAAACCTTCTGTTATATCATCGGATTCAAATATTTGAACAATTTCTTTATTTTCTTCATTTTTTTCTATAGTATAATAATTTTCATTTTCATTGTCATGTAATGATAAGTCGTTTTCTCATAATTTTTCTTTAATATTTAAAGTTAATAATTCTTTAAATCAATTTATATTTATACATCATCAATTAAAGTTAAAATTTCAAGGATATTTCTGTCATACTGACTTTCCTCTAAGATATCTAATGTATATATCTGCTAGTAATAGTTTAATAAAATCCTCATAATCTTTATTGAATGATATAATCAATCATAATAATAATTGTTTTCTATAACTAATATCTGATTCAAATCAAATGTTATATCGATTTATAACATCAAAAATAATTGTTGAAGTTTTATCTTTATTAACCTTATCAAAGAATCTTCACCAAATATTTATAGACTTATTATCATTACTATCTTCATAATAAATATCAACATCTCATAAAGGAACATCTAAAGAGTTAATATAAACGTTTAAAAAATTTTTATCTTTTAAATTTTCAGATAAATTATTTCTTAATGTCTCTATAATAAATTGAAGTCTATCATCATATAGACTTTTTATATAAGTAAACTGAGCAGCACCTAAGTTTCTATATCAGCTCCAATCAGTAATATTTCTGATTTCATATAAAACTTCAAAAACAACAAAAGTTTTTTGATTATTTTCTGACCATTCCCATTTTGATAAATTATTACTATTATCAACTCATTCAGGAGCATCTTCTTCATTTCATATATAATATAATTTTTTTTGATTTCCATCTTTTTCTAAATAGTAAAATTTTTGATTCTGGTCATTATTTTTATTTTTTAGTTCATATCATCTATCATATATTCTTGTTACCAGAATAGAAAACTCATCATTTTCTTCTTTTGCAGATTTATTAACAAAAAATACTAAATCTCATTCTTTAGTATTTTTTCAAAATTTATCATCCCATGCAAAGAAATTTAAAACCTCATTATTCTCGTTTTTCCTTGTATTATATAGTGTCTTAGCATTTTTTCTACTACTATTTGATAGCTCAAAAATAACTATATTTAATTTATCTAGTATAGAAGAATTTAACAGTTCTTCTCAATCTATTATTACACTTCGAATTCATAATTTTTTTGTATTATTCTCACCTCTAAAAAACTTTTTTAAATTATTTTTATTATTTTCCAAGTTGTTATATATAGACACCTTGATTTCTCTATATGTATTTTCATTTTTTTCTTTATTTTTTCAAGATCCATAATTTATATAATTATCAAGAGCCTCTTGAATCCAATCTTTTGAAAATCATTTTTCATAAGCTCTATCTATTATCCACTTAATAACTCATCTAATCTTTGCTTTTTCTGAGGATAATTCTCACGCATTTCCAAACTTTGTATCAACTCATTGTATTTCTTCACCATTAATTTTGTATAGTTTTTTTGACTCATCTACCATTTCATTTCAATTTGAGGTAAAATTAAGCTAATTTTAATCTTTGAAAAAATATTGTCAATTTTTTTTAAGCTTTTCATAATATCTTTTTTGCTAACTCATACTCTTGAGAATAATCCAATCCAACATCCATAGTTGGCTCTATGATTTTCCAAGAAACATACATATATGCCAACAGCTGATATCAGGTAAACTTTTTTCAAGGAATTGATTTTAGTTCATACTGAGTATCATCTCAATAAGATATTCCACCAGCTCACTTCATTCATATCTCAAATGCAATTTCTTTGATTTTTTCAAAATCTAAATTTTCCAAATATTGTATTGCTCATACACAATACATCACAATAGCCATATTTATCTCAGATTCATCAATTTTTCATTTATCTTTATAGTCTTTGATGATATCAAAATAATCACTTTTGAAATTATCAACATTTTCATACTCTATTGGTTCTTCATCTTTCTTGTCTGTAACTTCAAAATCATTACTACTAAACTCTTCTTCATCAATCAAACTAAAATATCAAGATAATCACAACTCTTCTGCTCGATAGTTAATAAGTTCGTATTCATCTCATGGTTCTAAGCTATCCTTTTTTGATTTATAATCCTGATAAATGTTCCATGCTTTTCTGATAAGCTTATTTTTCTTGAATTCATTGATGAAACTTACACTAAACAAATCTTCCAAAAAATATGCTTGGACAATATTCATTATTACATTTGCTTCATATACCACCTTGGGAGTACTTTTTTCTATATCTTTATTATTAGATATTTCCACTCACTGTTTTACCATATTCACAATATTCAAAAACTGTATTGGTCTTATATCTTCATAGTTTTCAAAAAGATATTCTTCTATTATTAGATCAATTGGTTGATTGTACAACTGAAGATTTATATTTTGAGAAAAGTAATCAATTTGATCTTTTGTATAAGCTGATTTTGAAAAATCCATACTTTCTCATATTAGATCTTTTATGAATTTTGCTTGATTTTCTTTGGTTTGTGCAAATATTTTATTATTTTTTTGGTCTCTTGCATCTTCAATCAATTTGAGATGAGTTAATTCATGCATTATAGAATGTTTGTAGTATTGATTTTGTGGATTATAAAAAATCTTATGTTCATTGTTTCAATGATATTCTGCAATTTTTATGATTGCTCATACCTGCAAATTTTTGTCTTCGTTAACTTGGATTGATTTCTGTGATCTTTGTTCTAATTCTTGTTTGTATTTATCATAAAGCTCTTGTACAGAATAATAATATGAATATTTCTTTGCAGAATCAAAAACTACTTTCATAATAGAATTTTTCATATTCTCATCATTTTGAGATTGTTCAATTGCCTTTATTCAATGATAAAAACTTTTATAAAACTGATCTTTATAATTATAAAGTACTGCCAAATTGTAGTTTGTAATATTATAATCAGGATCATTTTTATAAGATTGATCAAGAGAAGCTTCTGCTTCTTCATAATCTCATTCTTGCAAATTCACAGCTCAATAATTTGTTAGTGCATATATATCATTTGGATCTTTTTGGATTGCTTTTAGGTACAAGTTTTTTGCAAATTCAATTTTTCCTTTATTTTGATAAATATTTCCTAAGACTACCAAACACCATTTGTTATCAGGTTCTAGCTTTAATCATTCAATTATATTTTTTTCTGCTTGATCTAGTTTTCAAGTTTCATAAAAAATTTGTCATTTTATTCTATAAAAATCAGATACAGTTGGATACTTTTCTAACAAGTCATCAATCAAGACTCTTGCTTTGTGATATGATCAGCGAGTAGCAAATTCTGTAGCTTCTTGTAGTTTGTTTTCATATTCTTCAATAGATGGTATATCTAATTCTATTCTCACTTCTTCTCATTTTATTTCTATATGGGGAACAATTGGTCAGTATTTATATAGTTCTTCTAATATATTTTTTAGATATTCATCCGTAATATCTCTTGGATTTCAGTCAATTAGCAAATCTAGCAATATATCGTTTTTATTAAAAATTATGATCATATGCACTTTTGATAATCTAAATAAAAGCCTTTTAAGCATTTATAAACAAATTTGTTAATTTATCAACCAAAAAAACCAGCTCCATCCAAGAAGCTGGTCTTTTAATCTTTCAACTTTCAACTTTTCCCCTCTCTTACCTACTAATCTCAAAAACCTTACCACTACTCCTACCAAAAACCTCTGGTCTGTCCAAAACCTCAGCCCTAGCAGGACGAACATTGAAGCTACCTTCATAACTAGCCTGCATTACATAAGTATAAGTATATGTCCCAGACCTAAGATGCTCAGCATACAAATATACCATATCATTCCTTTGCTCTATATGATCAAATCATCATCGCCTATCACTAGTTTGCCCTACTACCTCAGCCACATCATCTCACACTGTATCAAAATCCACATTCAAAACCTCTGCACCAGAAGGGATATAATCCCTCAAAACCACATCATTTCTTTCATAAGGAACAGTCAACTCTACCTCTCACACTACGAAATCACCATGATTGGCTTCACTGACAGAATCAATATTTTCTACCCTTACATTTCTACAATTTGATCATCACCATCTTCATCTCCATATTGGAGTAAAACACTGTCTTTCATGAGCATCTTGGTATTCATCATAATCATAATAATTCCTGCTTACTATCATTCATTCATCTCTTGGAGTAATCTGATCGTTTGGTATATGGTATCTTAATCCTACATCATAATAAAGCCTACCCTCTCCATCTTTTTCAAATCACAGACTATGAGTTTCCCCAAAATTCACATAATCTTGGAAATCAAACTTATCGTGAGCTAATCCAAATCTGTTGTCCATATCAAAGTTTGCTTCCATTATATTATTTTCTTCAAAATAAGCTGCTGCATCAAAATCAACATTATCAAGCTCACCTGTTTGATCAACGTATTTGTCCAAAGCATCTATGATAGGCACAATATTTCTGGCATGAAAAGCTCATTCTTCGTCCCTGTTTGCCAAAAGCCACCTTGCCATATTCTCTACCTGTAGTCTTTCTTCTTCTCCATAATCAAGCATCAACTGTAGCATTTTGGCAGTAGAGATAATGTTATTTGAATAATCCAAATCTGCCGGTAACAAACTACCTCTTGCTTCTATCAATATAGAGTTTTTCAGATCTTCATAAAACTCATCAGCTCTTTCTCAATCTTCGGGCATCAACTCATAAAGATTGATATATTGTATTTTTCTTTTGTTGCTTAGGTCATCTCTTGGTTCAAAGTGTTCATTTACAAAATCATACTCTCACTGCACAGCCAAAGGCATAAAATAAGAAATGTTTCTCTTGTTAGAACTACTTCTTTCAATTTTTTCTTCAAGTTCTGATTTGTAATAATCCAGTAGCTGTTCATTGTCTACTCCATCAATATCCAAATCCATTTCTAGATATGATTTTGACAAAGCAAAACTACTACAAGATTGGCGAGTATGCCAACAACTATCCTGGAAGTTTCTAAGTCATCCATCATCTTCTTGATATATATCCATTTCATCTTTGATTTTGGATTCTACTTCTTGGATAGTAGTATATTCATTATTATCTCTATCATAAACTGTAATTTCTTCAAATTCATCTAGTTTGTTTACACCCTGATACAAACTTCTCATACTTTCAGCTATATCCAGGAATCCCAATCTACTTCTAAGACTCTCACCAGGATAACTAAAATAATCATCCAGATTGTGCATTAGGTTGGTAAGAATAGTTGCTCACATAGTAATTTCCAAATATCAGTTTTCTTCCATTATCTCTGAGATCTTAACTTGTTCTTCATAACTTATATCCTCTGTAGAACCATTGGTAAACACATATTCTGCAGTACTTGGTTGCTGGATGTTTCTTGTATGTCTTACTGCATCCTGATACTCTCCTGCATTTGCAGATATAGTAATTTCTGACTCAAAATTCTTGATATCCTGAGTTCACAAACTATCAATTTCTACAGGAAATCTTACTGGCTCTGTCTCTCAAGGTCCAACTTCTACTTCCTGAGTAGGATTGGTATTTGTTGCATTGCTAATCTCAAGATTGGTTTGCACATTTTGAGCAGTATTGGTATTGTTAGCAATTTGAGCTGCTATTATCAGCTCATCTCCAGAGATCAGGAATCTAGGTATTTGTTCTAATATACCAATAGGTTTTTGTACCTGGAAGTCAGTTTCAAACTCCCCTACTTTGGTATCTTGAGTATGCACAAAACCATCTACTACCCAAGTAGTTAGATTATCAGGAAGTTGGTCTACTTGTATTTGAGCTTGTCAGTTTTGTACATCTACTACTGACTGATAATATGCCAAATCTTCAAAATCTTCTCTAACTTCTGCTTCATCATCCCCAGGAGCAGCAGCATCTTCTGTTGCAGATCTGGTATCTGCTTGCATATCTGCAGATTCTTCCATAATTTCACCATAAAACTGAGCATCATCTTGTTGGGTTTCAAAGTCTTCTTCCACCTGAACATCTAACTGATCAGGGAAATGAATTCTTTGGATAATATTTTGGAGATTACTTGATGTTGAGATGTTGTTTGATTGTTTTGAGTAGAAAAACTCAAGTATATCCTGTTTGTTGTCCATCATATCCAACAAAGCCTGGTCTATCACTCTGATTGTTGCCTGTCAATCAACCGGATTTCACTCATTGTCTGTAATTTCAAGATCAATTGTTTGACCATCTCCTGGTTCATACATTTCTTTGTCCAAACTTACCTGTCCATCAAGTTTCACATAATCTGTATTTACTTTTATGGTTTCTAATCATCCATAATAACTTGGCAAAAGATTTGATAAAAGTTCTTGTTCTTGAGCTCTTAGTTCCACCCACTCTTCATAAAGATTTTGTTCTTCTTCGTCCATATCATCAACTTCTGGTGGCAATGGTGGTATTATTACATCATAATATGGAACTATTGGAGGACCAGGTATTCTTGGGATGTCCAATCTTTCTTGTAAATCTTGTTCTATCTGAGACATTTCGTTTCTTACTTCTTCTAAGTCTTGGAAGTCATCTTGTATGGTTGTAACATCTTTTATTATAAATGCTGATATATCAAAATTTGGAATATACTCTTCTTTGATCTCTAATTGTACTTCCTGATTGTACTCATCAATATCAATTATTCTAGAATCCATTATTTTGTTGTTTTTTTCTACTGTTAGCATAGCTTGTACTCAAGTATGAGGAGATTGTATTGTTGCTCTCATTGTGTCTCACACATCATAAGTTTGCTGTTCAGGAATTACATTAATTTCATTGTCTTCCTGACCAGGAGACAATACATCTGCTCATCCTACATAAAATGTTTTTGTGGTTTTATAACTTCCATCAGGAGTGCTTATCACAAACTCATACTCTCAAGGCTCATCAAAAGTAAAATCAGTATTTACTGTACCATCTTGAGTAGTTGTCAAAGTTTGGCTCATAACCGTATCTTTGGTGGTTTCTCTTTGTTGACCAACTTCATCGTGTTGATGTTCTACTTTTTTCACTTCTAAATCTATTTGTTTTTGAGATAGTCTATTTCAATCAATATCAACTGCTATAAGATCTATATTGGCGGTATCCAGATAATCATAACTAAAATCATCAAAATTCACACCTACAAACTTTTCAGTTCTAAGTCATTTGAAAGAAAGATTTTGAGCTATATTTTGTCAGCTTTCTGGATCCTGTACATTTAAAGATAGATTATAGATCTTGTCTTCTTGATCCTGTTCTTCTAGATCAAGATCCAAAACTGCTTGTCAGTTATTATCCAATATAAGTTCTCACCTATCTTCACGTCTGCTTCCAGAATCTGGTTGCCACCAAAAACTTCTTCTTTCACCAAACTGGTAACCTTGTACCCCTCATCAATCAAAATAATAATCTTCACTTGTTAATTCATAGCTTACCTCACCCTCGGCTACAGGAAGTCACATATAATAATTTGCGGCAATATCTACCTGAGCAGTTTCTCACAGAAGATAATCATCCTCTCTGGCAGTGGCTTCTACTTCAAAATCAGGAGTTTCAAACTCTTCTACACTGAAATTCAAATTATCATTACCAGCTCTTACAGTGTATTCACCAAGATTTGCATCATCAGGAAGATCAAATCCTGCCTGAAAACTTCAATACTCATCCAGCTTAAGAGTTTCACTTATCATAGTCTCTCACCTACTATCTCTAACTCTCAAAGGTATACTATCTTCCTGTATCTGATAAGCTTCAGAATAAAAATTTCTAACAGTTCATTTGATATTTACTTCATCACCTGGTTTGTACAAAGGTCTATCTGTAAAAATATAAGTTTTGGCATCTCATTCAGACAGTTCATTACCGGAATTAGTTACAAGTACTTTATCCTGATTTTCCAAAGTTATTACAAGGTCTGAATTTGATGGAATACTTTCCAACTCATAAAGTCAGTTTTGTTTTGGTTCAAAATCTATATCATGCCTACCAACAACAGAAGGATGTGTTCAGCGATGATGTCTATTTATTTCATAAGCTGTAATATTATCTATATTGTTGGCAAGATTTTCTCATTGGTTGTAATCTCTGAGCCATAAAATATCTTCTTTACCCTCTTTCAAGGTAGCAGTAACATCACTTATATTATAAACTCTGGTAGAATGAGTTAATTCATCCTCTTGGTAACTTTCTTTTTGGGATTCTGTCATATCTTCTTCAAGTTTGTAGACCTTGGCTTTTACTATATTTGAATCAAACTCTTGTTCAAAAACTTGTTCTAGATCAACAGTATTCAAACTTGGCTGAAATCATTTGTTTTCAACATCTACTCTGGCAGTTTGACAGTCTTTGTTGTCTATGTAATTATGCCTGGAAGGATTTACTTCTCATTCACAAACTCTAATATTTACAGTGTCTATGTTCACTGATTTGATTGGCAAAGTCAAAGGTTTGATACTACTTGGAATCATTACAAGTCATTCCTGGTCAATAATATCAACATGTTTGTCTTCGTTTTTGACTTCTGGAGTAGTAAACTGATATTCATAATCCTGATCCAAAGGATAGTTATCTTTGTCCAACAAATCACTGCTTATGTTAAGATTATATTGAGTATCAGGATCAAGATTAGTTTCAAGAATATATTTATTTTTTCATTCTTCATAGTAACAGTCATATTCGTCTTTGTCATCCATCCGTGATCTTACTATTTGTATTCTTTCCACCTCTCAATAACCATCAAACTCAAAAGCTTCTTCGTTCCTGGAAGTTCTGGGTATATGATGAGATGTAGTTAAGCAATGTTTTTTATAGTTTATCATCTCATAGTCTTGTATTTGATTATAATCCTTGGTTCCAAAATCCAGAGTTATATCATCACTTGAACTAATATTGGAAGCAAGTATTTCTATATTTAATTCGTCTGATATCTGCCCCTGTATATCAATAATTACTCATTTTTGATTTTCTTGGATAGTTTCATTTTCTTGTTCTTTGATATAAGAAAGTTCAAAATCATAATCTATATCAAAAAGATCATAATCCAACTCAATTTCTTCATTAAATTCTATTAGAATATTTGGATCTTCTGGGAGAACTATCCTATTATTATCAGCTTGCTGAAGATTTGAAACTAAGTTTTTGTCTTCTTGCTCAGGATCCTGATAAATAAAAGAGCCATACTCTAATACCAAACCATCTGTACTAAGTGTACTTTCATAATCAGTTTGTAAAGGAACATTTCATCTTTTAGAAGTTAGCTGATCAGATATCCTAAAATCTAAACTAGTATCGTATCCTCGGTCTCACTCTGCAGGGAAAATTTCTATTATATTTTCTTGTGTTTTGTATTCTCATTCAATACTTGTTTCTTCTTGTCAAAATTCAAAATCTAACTGATGTGTTTCATAACCTCTCATTTCAAAATTATCCATCACATCTTGCATATCAACATCATCGTTGAAAACCAACTTCAGTGGCTCATCTTTGTTTATTCTATTATTTGTATTTACAACTTCAAAATCAGGGGTTCTTATCTGGAAATTTTTGGATTCAGTTATTGGATTTCAAGCTTGATTTTGGAATCAAGAAGGAATAACCACCTCATACTCTCATCCAAATGGTAGTGTTTTTTCTGGTCTAAACTGAAATGTACTAGTAGTTATCCATGTACATTCTCAGTCTATCTTGGGATCAAAACTTATAGGACATTCTGGCTGGTCATCAAGAGCCGTCAAAGGAACCATTGGAGAACTAAATCTCACAGTTATATTCTGATTTGGGTCTTGAATATCTCATTTAGGAGACACAAAATCAATTTCTGGAGTAGCATCTATCTTGAACTCTCTTGATAATGTTTCCGGAAGGTTTTCTCAGGCTGCAGTTTTAGCATCTTGGGTAATATTTACCAATAAAGTTTCTTCTGTGCTAAAATCATCCAAAATTTCAAGTTTCAAAGTTTTGTCATCCTCCCAACTTGCATCATATTCTACCTTGGGATAAGTTTTCATATTTGCAAGTACTGATTCTTGATCCATTTCTTCATCAAATGCAATTTCCATAGTTTGGGCTTTTGGCTGGAATTCATACTCTCATTCATCATGAACTGATCTAAAAAGCACAAGTCCTGCTTCATACCTTAAAATGTTTCTGTCTTGAGCCATAACATCTGACTCTTTGGTTAAATCAAGCTCCTGAGCAGCTTCAAAATAATTCTCCCACCAAGGGTTTGTATCTTCTGAATACTCTCCATCTACTGCTCTAACTGCTACAGCAAAAAACTCTGCTCTGGAAATAGGATCTGCTGGTCTAAAGTTATTGCTGCCACCATCTCACCTTATCAGTCAATATTCTGCTGCTTTTTCTATAGAAGGTATTAGGTCCTGATGTGCTTCACCTAAATCAGCAAAATCAGGAATTTCCTCTTCTTGCTCTGGAGTTTGCTCCAGCCCTTCCTCTACAAAATTTACAAAGAAATGTGCTGCTTCATCTCTTCTAAGATTAAATTCCGGTCTAAAAGATTCTACTTGATTGTATTGGGTAAGCTCGTTTTCATACATCCAGTCCAGGGATTTCAAGAATTCTTCATCTGTTTGTATGTGATGAAGATTGGCATAGGTAAAAAGATGGTATCCTGCTGTGATTATAATTGCTGTTATTGCTGTGCTTATTAAGCTAATCTTTGTTTTAGTTCACATGACTGTAGTTTTAATAATTAAACATTCCTAATATCATTTACACGATAAAATATTTTTTTTATTTCAATGATTTTATACTTTTTAAATGATTATTCAAGCAAATTTTTATTCTTCTATCACTGGCTCCATCATCTGTCACATAAATAGAATTTGTCAGGTTTCTTCCTCTTCTATGATAAACATAAAAGGTTCATCAAACTTCAATACTGGAGATGGTGGTTGAGCTGATTCAGCTCTTATTTCTATAACTGTAGCCGCTGCTGCTTCAGTTCATTCCTTGTTAACTTCTATGAATGTATCGTGTAAAGCATCGCTTATATATACATTTTGTCCTAATTCTTCTAAATCAACCATATTATCAAAATTTGCTAAACTTGAGTCAAATGCATCTTTTATTCATAAATCCTGCATAACTTCTACCAATCCCAAACTACTGCCAAATGTGAATTTTGGTAAATACAATTCAATTTCTCATTTCCTTCTTTGTGTTTTTATTTCTTCAAACTTTTCCCTATCAAAATCTTCATAAAATTCCTGCAAAGTTTCCTGTTTTGGCATTATTGCATGAAATGCAAAACTTTCATCTTCATATCATTTTGACACCATCTGATATTCTTCTTCTTTTACGTATCTGTGATCATCTTCAAGATACATCATATCCACTTCTTTTTGTCCATCTGGAGTTTCAAAATCCATATCTCTAATAGAGTCAAATTCGGTCTCCCAATCATTTTTAAAATATATTGCATTTATCAAATAAGCTACTACTAAAGGATCAATTTTTTCACCCGGTTCACCTAACATATCCTCTATCTTTCAGTTTGTTTGTTCTTCTATCCATTCATTTATTGGATCCACTATATCTGGCATATCCTCAACTTTTGCATCAAAGTATCTTTGCCCATCTTTTACATAATTTTCTCTAAAAGGTATACCCTGATCCAAAAACAATGCATTAGCTATTGATAATTCTCATTCAGTAGAATAATCCTGTAATTTTTCTTTTTGAGCATAATATGCTTTCTTTACATCATTAATATCCACCCCTTTTGTTTCCAGAACTTCTGACATTTGTTCTTTAGTCTCTCCATCTGCTCACATATATGCCAACAAAAAGGCAGCATGGATACTATATGGAGAAATGAATAAATTTTCATCTTTTTCTACTTGTTCTCATATCAATTCATAAAATATATCAAAATCAAAATTTTTGGTATCCAAAACACTTGTGTCTATTTCACTAATATCAATATCTTCTGGTTCTCAAAAATCTAAATCTGAAGCATTAGAGTCTGATACATCTGAACCATTAGAATCTGAGTCTTTGGGTTCAACACTGCTTACTTGTTCATCACAACCAGTAAAGAATATTATAGACAAAAGCACCAAAGCTGATAATAGTATTTTTTTCTGTCACATTTTTATTTATTTAATATGTAAATCATTCGTATATTATTTATACGATAAAATATTTTTTTTATCACAAAAAATTTATATTAATTTAAAAAGCCCCTGGTTGGTTTACCAAAAAGGACTTAACTGACATACTTACTCCTTTTTTAAAAAACTGCTTCAGGGAAAGCAATATTATACACAATGAAATGTAACATTATATCAATCATTTTTTATAAAATTGTTCTTGATAGCAAATACTCAAATTATGTTTGTATATTACTAATATTTATCTATTTATAATTAATAGATAAAACTTGTGATGACTTATTTGAGTAAATTTCAATTTTTTCTAATCAAATATTCATCAATTCTTGATTTTCTAAATAAAATAAATATCTTAATTAAACTCATACATCAAAAAAAGAGGTGATATATGAGTCTGTTTGAAGACCTTAAAATATTGGTACCCAGTTATTTTTTGGGAGCGATAGGTGGAATCATAATTGGCATTCCTTTGCATTTTTTGGTCATACAACCAATTGCTAGAATCATTACCTAAACCCACATATTGAAAACATATTTCCCCACCTTGTTTGCTTGGTGGGGATTTTTATCATAAATTTATTTGGGAAACCAGGGTATAATCTTGGTTCTAGTAGTTTTTTTGTATTTTTGATATTCCAAATTATCTTGATATTTTTTCTCTATTAATGGCACTCAAGAAACAAAATTCAACAACAAAAAAAGTATAAAAAATCCCAACATAGACAAAAAACTAGTAGCTATACCCATAACTCACAATCAAAACCAAAAAAGTAATTCTCCAAAGTATTGAGGAAAACGAGAATATTTATAAAGTCATGTTGTTATTATATTAGAGTTAGTTTTTTGTGATTTGAAGGTATATAACTGATAGTTTGCAATTCATTCATAAGCAAATCAGATAATTGCAATAATTCATCATATAAGATAATATATACTTTCTCATCAATACAAATTCACTACCCATATAGGAGATGCTATCAACATCATCAAACAAAATTGCAGCAGGTATACTTGAAAAAAACTTCTTGTATAAAACCATTTCCATAATTTACGAAAATTATTGTAACGAAAATCTTCTCATTTTGATTTTCTTATTTTAGAAAATACATAAGTTGCTAACCATACTCACCATATAGTAATAATCAATGTCAACAAAATCTGCCCAAAATCAAATGTTCAATCCACCAATAGCGTATACCATGCAATAATAACAAATCACAATCACCAAAAAACATCAACAATTCAATTATTTTTTAGTTTTATAGATAGAAAATACAGCACAAAATAACAAAATAGTATAAATATAGAAACTTCAATCATAATAAACTATTAATTAAGAATAAAACACTATCAAAGATAGTGTTCAAGTTCTAGGGCTGCCATACATCAACTTCATGCAGATGTAATTGCTTGCCTATATTTTTTATCTTGGACATCACCTGCAGCAAAAACTCAATCTACACTAGTTTGTGTTGTACCAGGAGTAGTAATTATATACCCATCTTCATCTGTTTCCAACTGTCATCATAGAAATTCTATATTTGGATTATGTCATATTGCATAAAATAATCACGAAATATTCATTTCATAAAATTCATCTTTTTTATTGTTGTAGACCACAATACTTCTTAGTATCATATCTCATTTGGCTTCTTTCACCTCACTATTCCACACAACTTCAATGCTATCGGACTGAGCTAATCTATCTTGAAGAACTTTTGATGCTCTAAGTTGATCTCTTCTAACAAACAAATATACCTTGCTGGCAAATTTGGTAAGATATATAGCTTCTTCTACAGCAGCATCTCAACCTCAAACAACTCACAATTCTTTATTCCTGAAAACTGGCATTCCACCATCACATACTGCACATGCAGATATTCATTTTTGCCAAAATTCTTTTTCTCCAGGAATTCAAAGTTTTTTTGCTATAGCTCATGTAGCTATTATCAATCATTGTGTTTGATAAGAATTTCAATCATCTGTATAAACAGTATATGGTTTTTTTGATAAATCTACATTTGTAACTGTATTTGTATATATTCTTGTTCAACAGTTTATAGATTGTTGCCTCATTTTATTCATTAATTCAGTTCATTGAATTCAATCAGGGAAACCTGGAAAGTTTTCTACATCTGTAGTTGTAGTAAGTTGTCATCCAGCTGTAACACCTCAAGCCATATATCATTCAAACATTATAGGATTTAGCATTGCTCTTGCTGTATATATAGCAGCTGTGTGTCAGGCTGGTCAAGATCATACAATTATTACTTTTTCCATAACATAAAAAATTATTAATTAAATATTAATATAATAATCCACAATACCTACTTTTCAATAAATTAAATTAAATATTCTAATAACTCAAATCTTCAAGTCATATACTTTCAAAATCTTTCAAAACAACTCTTCAAAACAACTCTTCAAAATCTTCAAAAAATAAAATCGGCTTTGGATGTTTTTTTCATACTTTTGAAAATTTATTTGGAGATTCAAACTCATCATTGTAATAACAAGGGAAAAGCTTTCAATCCTCAATCTTAAGAAAAATATATCTTCAATCATTCAAAATCAAAATAAAATAATCATCAAATCTATATACTTCCGATACTACCTCATCTCACCTTAATACTAAATTGGCAAACTCTTTATCAAACCTAAAAATATTTTCAAAAGTATATATCTTTCATTCTTGATTATCAACTAGAAAGTTTTCATAAAAAACTCAGTTTGATGTTTCATATGTACTAAATCAAACAATAATATCATCAAACATAGCAATACTATCTGGACTTAGATAATGACATTCAATTGAGTCGCCTTGTATAGTATACAAAATAAAAAAACTTCATAAAGAAGATTCTTCATCAGTTTTGGTAAGTGTCAAACTTCTTTCTACTACATAAACATTAGAAAGTTTTTTAGCATCCAAAACCATAGCTATCCCTTCGGAAATTTCTCTTTTGACTGTATAAGCTCATGAATAGTCTATATTTTCCAATATTTCATGTAGTCATGACTCATATAATTCTTTTAATTCCATTTTTTATTATATATTATAAATTTTTTCTTCTCAAGAACTCATTTCTTTTATTGTATATACTCAGTTTAATTTTTCTTTTTCTCACATAATAACAACATTTTTGGCATTTTTTCTGTTGGCTAGCTGCATTTGTTTTTTGAGTTTATCACAAACTGGATATATTTCTACTTTATATCAATCTTGAATAAATTTGTAAGCAAGAGATACAACATCAGGAAAAGTATCTTCAAAATTGATAAAAAAATAATCTATATTATTATGACCTTGTGAATTAATACTATCTTTTATAAAATCAAAAAGTCTACTTACTCATATACTTCATCAAACTCAAGAAAAGTTGGTTTTGGGATCCAGATAATAAGTAAGATTTTCATACCTTCATCCTGAAGCAACACTGGATGTGGACTTATTTTTATCCAAGAATGTTTCAAATACTATTCAAGTATAATAATCCAGTCACCTTACTATAGAAAAATCTATAACAATTTTTGGATCTATTTCAAATTTTTCTCATATATTATTGAAATTTGATAAAAATAGCTTGAGAGAGTTTATTCATTCAGCAAAAACATCATTTGAAAATTCGGTACTAATATAATCTAAATCTTTGTATGTAACCTGTCTTGATATAAAATTATAAATTTTTTGAACATATTCTTCGGATATGCATAATTGCCCTGCAAGCTCAAAAAATTTTTGTTTGGATATTTTTTCAGACTTATCAATCAAATCAATCATTTTTTGTTTTTTATCAGAATCATCTCCAATAACTGAATCCAAAAATCAATCTATTATTCTTTTGTCATTAACAAATAATACTGGAGTATTTTCCAAACAAAAAGACTGCATAATATCAGATAAATTTTTATACAAAAGAAATACAACTTCTGCATCATAGTAAAGAACATTATTAAATTTATCATCATCCCAGATGATATCTACATCTGCTTGAATAAATTCTTTGAATCTACCTTTTTGTTGTCTTTCTCCTCTTCGCACTTTATCTATTTGATATCTTTTGAACGGAAAAGGAATTTTATCTTTCCAGTCCAGTACATATCTTGCAAAAGGAATAGTTAGATCAAAACGAAGACTATAATCTTTTAAGTCTGAACCACCTTGAGCAAGTCAATAAAGACCAAAAATTTGTTTGGAAGTTTCTTCTCATCACTTTGATAAAAGTATTGAGTTTCTTTCTACTGCAGGAGTATCAATATTTTGATAACCAAAATTTTTATAATTTTTTTCTATAATAGAAATTATTTTATTTAATACTTCTTGCTGTTGATAAGAATATTCACCAAATCATCATACTTTGTACATCAAGTCAATATTAAATTTAAAGTTACTCAACTATAAGTTTTTTTAATAAAATTTCAAGTTAGATACAACAAATTTTTGAGTTTATGTGAGTTAGTTTTTCTTGTAGCTGATTTTCTTTATTGGATTTTGCAAAAAAGTCATAAGAGATTTTATCAACAAAAATTAATCAGTTTTTTCGATCGTTTGGATTTTTATCAATACTTTCAAGTATATAATAAACTATTTCAAGGTTTGATTGTTGCGAATATATATAATCTGGACCATTTACATCTCAATAATATATCAGGTCCTCAGGAGAAATTCTGTCTGATAAATATTTGTGTATTCCCTCAAAAATAAATTTGTTTGAACAAAAAAAGTAAACATTTTTATCTTTATTGTCTACCATATTTGATATTGCATCCAGTTGATATGAATTAGGCACAAAATTATTGATATTCAAAAACAAACTTATATACTTATCCATAAATTTACTAAAAATATAAATTATTACTAACTTGATAATGAGTTTGGATTTAATTTCAAGATATTATTTATATTTTGAGAAATCTAAAGCAATTCCAATCAAATATATCACAAAAATCATAAATAAATAAATTATACTATAGATTTTTTACAATTTAAAATTTGAAACAAACTTCTAAAAAATCTTACTCATATCATCTATTTTTATTTTTCATTTCATGAACTGCTCTACATCTCATCAGTTTTCTATCCAATCTTTTATTTTCATATATCAATCAAGATATATCTTGTCTTTCATAAAAATAGCTCATCAGTCAACAAATCAAGTATTTTGAACTCATTTTTTTGCTCTCAATGCAGTTTTGAATGCTCAATTCAAAGTTCTATTTTCCAATCATCTAATCATATCTACAAGTCTAGAAAATGAATGTTTCTGAGCTTGATTCAGAAGATAATACTTTTTGTATATTCAAACTTTAAAATAATCTTCAGGTAAATTTTCTATACTTTTATATACAGCAAGTCATTCTTCATCTTTTATATAAAATCAAGTTCAATTGGCAAGAATATTCCATCAAGTTTTTAGTCAGTTAAGATATCTTCTAAGATGAACATCAATCTCATGAGCAAGTGTTGAGTATATCTCTTTTTGCCTAAATTTGGCATGCCCAGAAAGTTTTATGGTAATTTTTTTTCATCTAACAATTGAAATTCTAGCATAAGAAGAAGGATCAACTTGTATTCTTACTCCAGTAATTCATCTTTCATCTAGATATTTTTTTATTATTTTTTTTGTTTGAGAGAAAGTTAGATACTCTCATAAAACTTCATCGTCTGATGGCTCATCCATAAATATTTTTTGTTTGGAAAGTTGAAGTATTTCATCCTCCATTTTTCAGTATAGCATTTCATTATATTTGAGTATATCAGAATACTTTTCTCTTTTATAAGAATTTATAAGATTCAAAACAATTTCAAGCTCGTTTATTTTTTCTTCGAACAATCAAGCAAAATTACTTTTCAATCAAAAGTTTTCATTGAAATAATTTTCCTTTAGTTTTTTTAACCAATCTTCTATTTCTTGCAATCTATCAGTACTTGGCCAATCGTATACAAATTTTGGATTATAATTTCAATTCCAAGTAATAAAATTGTCAAGCTCATCCAAATAATTTATTGGTTTTAGCAGTTTTGTAATATTCAATTTTGATTGAATTTTTTTGAGTTGTTGATCTATAGTATACAAATATTCTTTCTCTTCATCTAGTATGTTTTTGTCGCTAATAATATTTATTTCATCAATAACATTGTGAATTGGTTTGATATAAAATTCACTTACAGAAGGATGTCACAAAACTATCTCATTTTTTTTGAGTTTATCCGAACACTGAAAAACTGGGTTTTTTAACCTAATCTCGCTTTCATATATATCCAAAACCGTATCTCAAAGATTATGTTCTTGGACAGTTTCATAAAGATTGGATGATATATAATTTTTCTCTTTTTTAATATCTACTCTTACCACTACAGGTATTTGTTGGTCTCATTCTTCTGACTCCAAGATAATATTAGCTTTTTGACTCAAATACAAAACTTTTCACATTGCCACAAGATTTCATCTTGAAGAGTTAAAAAGACTTTTAGATATTTCTACTCATTTTTCTGGGCTATTTACACTAACATCAGAAATTTTTTCAAGCCTTTTTCTAAGTCACAAGACACTGGCTGTTTGTACTTCCAAACCAGCTTTAGCATTTACTTCCAAAAGTTTTGGTTGGTCCTTGACTGCTACCCAATCAAGAGCAAGATAACCAAGATTTACAAAATACTGAATTTTTGAACTATATAATAATATATCATTCCAAAATGGCAATTTTTTGTTTTGAAAATCTTCAAAAGCTCAAGGAAATTTTTTCTTGAAAATTTGTCATTTGTAGTACATAGATTTGATTTTCCCAGAACCTACTTCTACTCAAAATCATATTCATCACTGTGCAAGATTAGCTTTTCATCAAGATTCTATCGTTGGCACTCTAACCATTGCAGCAACTGGTATAAGGTTGAATACTATCACTCTTATATCAGCTAGTCAATACTGACAAAACCTTTTGAAATTATCTCCAGGAGATAGTTTTTCTTCTATAAGAATTTTGTCTCCTCAAAGTGTCATAGAATGCTTACCATCCAATATGTCTACAAGATATCTTCTATACACATCATCATTTACAACTTCACCTCCTGTTTTATAATAATAATTGTAATCACTAGATTTTTTGATCCCCAAGTATTTTTCAAAAAAACATTTTGTATTTTGCTGAACAGAATATCATTCTGGCAAATCTTCCAAAAGCTTTGTTACAAAAATTCACCTTCATTTACTTCATTTGTTGGGTTTTACTACAAAATTTTTCTTTGGAAGAGATGCAAAATCAAAATTGTATAATTCATTACGATTGTTGATAACTGCATAAGTTTCTGGCACAGGTATTCCTCTTTCTTGAAAGAAATTCTTGGTTTTTATCTTGTTGTCTGCAAGACGGATTGCTTTTTTGGGATTGAATTTTTTTATGTACAAAAGGTTTCTTGCATTCATACCAAGTATTCAATGATTGAACATCAGTAGATTTAATTATAAATACTTATTTTTATCAAAAAAAACATAAAAATCAAGCCTGTAAATTGGAAATTTGATTGGATATTTTTAGTCAATCTAATTGTAGTTGTCAAGCAACCACTTAATAATTTCATTAATCTTGCTTTTCTCAAGTTTTATATCACATTCTGAAAGCAATACTTTTACTTTTTCTGTATCAAATCAATAAGGTTTTAAAGTTTTTATTATATCATTGTACAATTTTTCATCTATATCAAGCTTTGAAAGGTCTTTTGACTCTATTGATGACTTGAGTTCTACAATTATTCTTCTTGCAGTTTTTGTTCAGATTCAAGGTATATTTTGAAAAAATTTTAGATCATAATTTTCTATTGCATTTTTGAGATTTTCTTGGTTTTGCATACTTATCAAATATGCTGTTTTGGCTCATACTCAAGGTAGCTTCATTGATAGTGTGAAAAAATCTTTTTGTTCAAAATTATCAAAAGCATAATAAAAGTAAGTTGAATGATTCTGATCAAAATGAGGATACAGTAAAAAATCTCAAGATGTTTTTTCTCACAAATACACAGCCTCTACTCCAAAAAAATCGTTTTTTATAATTTTTTTCTTATTGGTTTCTAGTACTTTTCAAGTGATATAGTGCAACATTTTTGGTTTAATAAGGTTAAACTTATATCATAATAACAATATTTTCTTGAAATTCAAATAAATTATCAAAACATTTTAGTAAAAAACTCAAAAAATTAAGCTTTATCCTCCAAAAACCAATCTAACACTCTATAAATATCAGCTTTTTCTGTTGGTTTTGTTAGATAGTGATTAAATCATTTTCTTTTAAACTTTTCTACTTCTTCACTAGTAGCAAATGCTGACAAAGCTATCACAGGAATATTTGAATTTTGTTTGATCTCTTCTACTAGTTCATCTCAAGACATTCAAGGCATTTGAATATCTGTAATTATAATATCAAAGTCTCCTTTTTGATATATATCCAACGCTTGTTCACCATCATCAGCAGCAACTACCTGATATCATCTTTGTTCTAAAATACTTTTCAACAACATTTGATTTATAGGCTCATCTTCAACTATTAGTACTTTGAACTGCTGGTAATACTCAACACTTTTTTCTTCTGATTCTTGAACAGGTTCAGGCAAATATGCTGATTCTGCTGACTCTCCTGTTTTTTGGAAAGGCAAAACAACACTAAAACAGCTTCAACTTCATTGTTGACTAGAGACTGTTATTTCTCATCACATAATTTCTACTAAATTTTTGGTGATTGCAAGACCTAATCAAGTTCATCAATATCAAACTGATGGATGATTTGTTTGTACAAAATTTTCAAATACTTGATCAAGCTGGTCACTTGGGATTCATATTCAAGTATCTTCTACATCTATTTGAATTTTTTTGGAGTCTTGAGATTCTTCAATTTGGTTTATAGACACTTGTACACATCATTCACTTGTAAATTTTACTGCATTATTCACAAGATTAGTTATTACTTGAGAAATTTTTTGAGTGTCACCCCAAAAATACTCATCTTCCAACAAAGGATCTATATGACAAGATATATCTATATTTTTATTGTTTGAAAATTTTTGTAAAGAGACAATAGAAGAGATTAAATATGTTATATTTACCTTCTCGGGTTCATAATCAATTTCGTTTGCCTCTATTTTTGAGATATCCAGAATATCATCTATAATTCACAAAAGTTTTCTTTTTTGTTCTTCTAATTGTTCTTTATAAAATTTTGATGTATGCTCATCAACATTTCATTGAGTTAGTTCATCTAAAATTCCATAAATTACATTTATAGGTGTTCTTATTTCGTGTGACATATTAGCAAGAAATTTTGATTTTGCTTGGTTGGCATCTTCTGCTTGTCTTTTTGCCTCAAGCATGGATTTTTCCAAGTTATGTTTTTGGAAAGCATTGGTAATTAATGCAGAAAATGTCTTCAATCTTAATAAGTCTGAATCAGTCCATTTCTTGAACTCATTGGTAGTATTGAGTCAGAAAAAACCAAAAAAATCATCTCACTGCATTATAGGAAATGCTATAAATGTTTTAATACCTCTTTGCTGTAAATCCTTTTTTTCTGGTATATCCTCCATCTCATCTACATTGGAATACAAAACATGATTTCAATTTCTTATATTTTCAAAAAAATTTTTGAATTGATGAAATGACAAACTTTCTGGTACTGAGCCATTTATATTAATATGTCAAATACTATTAAAGGTGTTTACACAACTATCATCAGTATTCATCTCAAAAAGATAAACCTGATCTGTTTGAAAAAAATTTTTCATAAGCAACAAAGCATTTTCTAGTTGGCTTCTAAATTCAGCTTCTGACTGTATATACAAAAAAGAGCTTCATATTTCTGTAAGATATTTTTGGAATTCTAGCTGTTTTTTTTGTTGTTTTTCTCTTTTATGCTTTTCTATAGCAAGTCAAAAAATATTTGCAAACTGCTGGATAAGTTCCAAATCCGCCTCATCAAAATCATTAGGAGTATTTGCTACACCTATTTGTCATACAATATCATCTTCTTTTCACTGGGATTTTGCAACAGCACACAAGAAATTTTGTATCTTGACATGCCCACATGGAACTCCGGTAGAATCTGGGTGATTTGGTGCATCATTTGTATAAAATCATTGTTTATTGTTGAATGGCAAAGACAGCAATCATCAAGGCTTTTCTATCTGTACATTTGTATCTGTATTTTTATCCCAAAGTCCACACTCATTCCAAACCGCTTTGGTAAATGCATTTATTATGAGTTTTCCGTCCTCTACCTGTCATATATAAGCAATTTTTCAGTGAGTTATCTGCATTACACCATCTAGTATTATTTCTGCAAATTCATTTATATCAAAATCTGCAGATAATATTTTTTGGGACAGTTGAGAAATCTTATTACTTACAAATTGTGATTTTGTAATATCATCTATTGTATATCTTATTTGTAAGATTATATAGCGTTGTTAAAAATAATGTGTATACAAAATACTATTTATTTGATAACAAACTATGTAATGAATATACATAAAAATACAAGACTAACACCACTCCAGAGAAAAGAGGTCTGGGAATACTATAAAAGATGAATGAAGCCTAAGGATTTACATATTAAGTTCAATGTATCATTGCCTACCATATACAAGATAATAAAGAGAGCAAGAACTCAAGAGTTTTTACCAAGAAATTCTATCAATAATAGATTTAGAAACATTAGGCGATGATTACTTAGATTAGCTAAAATAGAATCTAAGATAATAGAAAAGAAAAACAAAGAAGCTAGAAGATACAATAAAAACTACCCTTGAGAAATGATGCATTTTGACACAAAAAAACTACCTCTTATAAGATGAGCAGCAAACAAAAAGTCTGAATACTTATTTGTATGAATAGACGACTATTCTAGAGAACTTTATGTAGCTATAATGCAAGATAAGACACAAGTATCTTCGTCTATGTTTCTTAGACAGGTAATAGATGAATGTCCTTACACTATTGAGTGTGTGTACTCAGATAATTGAGTTGAGTACAAATGAAATGATAAACATGAATTTGTTAAAGAGTGTGTAAAAAGCTGAATAAAGCAAAAATTTACAAAAGTTAGAACACCAAGAACAAATTGAAAAGCAGAGAGGGTTATAAGAACATTAATCGATATGTGGCACAGTAAGGAAGTTTTTAAGTCATCAGAACATAGAAAAATGTCTTTAAAAAGATTTGTAAATCGATATAACACTGTAAAGCCACATAAATGACTAGATAATAAAACTCCTTATGAAGTTATTGAAAAGTTCTATTACTGATAATTTTTTAACAACGCTACCTTTTCTTACATCTTATTCAGATTTGTTCGTTGTCTTTATTTTTTATTATATCTTTTCTAAGATTTTCGGGATTCTGTATATCAGAAATAGTCAACACATCAGATATTTGTCATCCAATATAATCTTTAAGCCAACTATTAATAAAAATTATATCACCATGATTTGATGTAATTACCACAGGATTGCGGTTTCTATCTATTATTTCTTGATATACTTTTCTCAAGTAGTCAAAATCTACTCACACTCCAGAAGGTAATCAAAACTTCTCTTGTAAAAATTCAATTTGGATAGATTCTATGTTTGATATATTTTTCATAAAAGAATTATTATCTTAAAAACAAAGTATAATCTTTTCTGAGACATTGTCAATCACAAAAAAATTCAAATAAAAAAATCAAACTTTAAAAAGCAACTCAACAAATCCAGAAATTAAATATTTATCATGCACAAACTTCTGCTAAAATTAGTTATGAACTGCATATTCTACTATCTGGTCTCAAGACAAAGAACTTGCCCAAGAAGGATCTTCTCACAATTTAGAAATTTCTCTATAATTGTTTACAAAATCATCCCAATTTGAAATTTCATAATTGTCACCACAAGCAACTGCATAAGAGTTGTGTATTCATTCGTGTTCTATGCCTGCACCAGATCATACGGAATCACAAAGTCAAATACCTTGTAGCTGCTGAGGAGTAGATCTACTATCTGACAGAACTGATACTACGGTAGTTTCCTCCCTGTATGAATAGTAGTAATAAGCCAAAATTGACAAAAAACTAACTCATATAACAGTTGTCATAAAAAAAGTAATAAATTTTCAAATTTCAGTTGTTGCTCAGCATCTTTTTTTGACCAGTATTTGTTTAAAATTTTTATACTGCTCTTCCATCTTTAATAAATTTAAAAAATCAAAATCCGCCAAGTATATATATTTTTGCTAATGTTTCAATAGAAAAATCTTAAACTACTGACTACACAAATCTTCAAAGTCAACTCAAAAAATTTTTTGCTCAACAAAAAACTTCCAGCACTATAGTACTGGAAGTTTTGACATTTTGGTTAAGATTTATTATTGTTGTACCTCATAGAATTGAACATCACCACTAAGAGAACTTACACTCCAGTTTGAATCATCACCAATATTGTTCAATTGTCAATACTCATCCCATTCAAAACTACCTTCGGTTCCACTGTCTCAACAACTTACTGCATATTCTCACTGTACTGCATCATATTCTATACCTGCACCATCATCAGTATCATCACAGTAATCTATACCTAGAAGATCAGTTGGTGTACTTGATGAACTACTCATCACTGACATTACTCTAGCTTCTTCTTGATACTGAGTATAAAAGTACCCTAGCAAACCTAGTACTCATACTGCTATTATAATTGTGATAGCAAACACTATCAGTCTTCATATATTTTCGTCTCACGATCTTTGTTTGTTGATCATAGCTTGTATGTTTGTATATTTGTTCATATTTATTATTAATTTATTATATAAATGCAATTACAATTGTATCAGGATTTTTAATAATTTCAAGACTTTTTTTAAATTTTTTTTGTTTTTTATCAAAACAACATACCAAAGCCACAAAAAAAATTACAATATGTAGTTGTATATTGGACAACCAAAATACTACATCATCACTTATCCCCAAGTATTTGACTGACTAAAAATTTATTTTACAACCAAGGATTTTTATTCAAAATATATTCTTTTTTGATTAAATATTAAGAATATATAGTGACAAAAACAAAAAAATCCCATCCAGGGATTTTGAAAATAAAAATGCAGTTCTTCACTAGTTTACTCAAATTTTTTCATAAAAAATATCAAGGAATTCTTCCATAGCTGGATTTGCATAAGAAAGAAGTTCTTCTAAATTTTCTACAGGATCTTCATCACGATCTACGAAAATATTATTTCTTATCTGATACATACTAAACAAAAAGCTATGAAAGTTTTTGATAGAATTGTATTGCTGAGCTATAATATACATTTTATCACTTATTCTTATACATTCTTTCACATTATCATTCCTTAGATAAACTCATCTTTTTCATTCAAAATACTTTAAATATATTTTGGTATTTATTATTCATCATTG